>CAZHSA010000538.1:0-2164 GCA_964535135.1 uncultured Kordia sp. | reverse complement strand
GGGCGTAATATGGATTTGTCCCCTGTAAAAATATAGCAAAGAAAGAGAGAATATCATTATTTTTGAATTCAACCAAAAAATCAAAAAAATGGACATCCCTCTTTCAATTACAAAAGTACTAAAAAAGGAATTTGCAAACTTATTGACAAGTGAGCAATGGCTTTCAATGCTAATAGAAGGAGACTTATATAGTTTTGAAGAAAAGCTATATAGCTCATTTTTAAGTTTATATGATAAGGTCTGTAAATCTGTGATTATTTTTTTGAGTAGACAGGATGTTTTTCTCAAGAAGCAAAAGGAGCTAGCTAACTCTAAGAATGTAAAAAAATTAGCTCTTCGGTCGACGAAACTTCAATTGCGAACAGGTACTCGCATAAGGTATGATTCATTCTATGGAAAAAAAGTAGGAGAAGATTATCAGGGACAACGTCATATGACTCATCTTCATTGGAATACAGAGTCAAAAGCTTCTCCAGTGTTTAGTAGTTTGTGTACATTGTTAAGTGTTATTTGTCCTTCTTTTTCAGTGAGCAGTATGCTTCTATCTTTTTTTGGTATAAAGAGTAATTTTTACCGTATCCGAGAAGTATCGTTGAGTCTGTCATCGACTTGTATAGAAAAGAGGACAAGTATTCAATTAGCAGCAAAAGAAAGCTTAAAAGGAAAACGTGTGATAATAAGTATGGATGGAGGTCGGAGTAGGACAAGAGTTTACAAAATAAACCCTCAAACTAAAGACAAGAAATGGAAGCCTTTTGAAACTCCTTGGAGAGAGCCTAAATTATTCGTTATTAGCGTGATAGATGAGTCTGGAAAAGTGGAGAAAAAAGAATTACCCATTTATGATTCCAGCTTTGGGGATGATGAGACTTTTCTATTGTTAGAGCAATATTTAGTCAAACTCGAAATAGACAAAGCCAAAGAAGTACAGTTTTTAGGTGATGGAGCACCTTGGATGTGGAATAGAGTAAGACCTGTATTGGTTAAATTAGGTGTTCGAGAAGATAAAATAACAGAAACATTGGACTATTATCATGCGGCTGAACACTTACATGATTTAAAGAAATATATGGATACAGATAAAGTGAAAAAAAACTTTCCTCTGCTCAAAGAATCTTTATGGAAGGGCGATATTCAACAAATCGGAGTTATTCTAAAAGATAGCATGAAAGAGCTTGATTTAGAATTATTTACCCCTTTTCAATACTTCTCAAAAAATAAGAATAGAATCAACTATCAAAGTTTTACTCATAAAAAACTACTCTGTGGAAGTGGAATTGTAGAATCTGGAATCAGGAGAATTATTAACCTTAGATTTAAAGCTCCTTCTGCTTTTTGGTATCCTGAGAATTTAGAAAAACTTATTCTGATGAGGTGCATTGCTCTATCAGGCAGATGGCAAATTATGTTGAACAATTTAACACATACAAGATAGGGGGACAAATCCATATTGCTCCCAGTTCACTTTCTAAATTTGTGTTATTTATTGGACAAACTTTAGCTGGACGTAATCATGATTTGACTTTGTTTCGCACCGATTTTCCTAAAGAAGAAAATTGGTTTGAACTCGTGCAATTATTTGTCGATTTAGGCTACCTTGGTTTGGGTAATGACTACAAAGCAGTTGAAATTCATATTCCATACAAAAAGCCATATAAGACAAAGAACAATCCTGAATCTACTTTGACAGAAGAACAAAAACAACACAACAAGAAAGTAAGTCAAACCAGAATTTTAGTCGAACATGCTATTGGTGGTATCAAAAGATTCCAATGTTTAGTAGTCAGATGTCGAACTAAAAAACAGGAGTTCAGAAACCAAATGATTTTTTTAGCTGCTGGTATTTGGAATTTGCACCTATGCTTAAAAACATCAAATTGATAAAAATTATATAGCAACAACTCTTGTATATTGCTTATCTTGTAAGAGCTTTGGTGAAAAATGATTGAGCAATTCTACAAAACACTATTTCTCTTCTCAAACCTCTAAATTTTGAAGGATATGTTCCAAAATATCAGAAATACTTCAATAGCCATTACCTTATTGACAGCGATTGTGATTACCTATGTTTCAATAGAATTTTTTGGGGAATATGGATGGACACTCTTTGAGATTGTGCCATTTTTGATTGGTTTTTTACCTCCTTATTTGGTCGGGAGAACCA
>CAZHSA010000537.1:0-2169 GCA_964535135.1 uncultured Kordia sp. | reverse complement strand
GCAGACGACGATTTAGTGTATGCAATGCGTAAAAATGTAGATTGCAATGTGGCGTTATTTTCGCTCGATGAAAACAATCCGCGCATCAAAGCGATGCAAAAACGCGGAGGAATTTCGGCAATCTATGAAAACGGATACATCACACTTTGTAGAGGTGAATGGAAAATGCGCATCATCAAAGCGGTCAATGTGCCGTTAACATTTGGTGGAAAAGCAACATTTATGATTCAGAATGTGTTGCCAGCGGTAATTACGGCGTATTTAAAAGGCTTTACATTAGAAGATATGCGTGCTGCCTTAGAAACATTTATTCCTTCCGCATCACAAACGCCAGGACGTTTAAATCTGTTCAAATTTAAAAACTTCCAAATCTTGGTAGATTATGCACACAATCCAGCAGGAATGCGCGCATTGAAACAGTTTGTTGATAATTTGAACGCTTCTGTAAAAGTCGGAATCATTGCAGGAATTGGCGATCGACGTGTAGAAGATAACAACGAAATGGGTGCACTAGCAGCAGAAATGTTTGATGAAATTATTATTCGTCAAGACAAACGCTTACGCGGGAAAACAGAAGAAGAATTGATTAAAATGTTGGATGACGGAATCAAAATGCACGATCCAGACAAGAAGACAACGATCATTCCATCTGAAAGTGAAGCCATCATGCACGCGGTAAAAAATGCCCAAAAAGGTGCGTTGATAGTATTGTGTAGCGATGTAGTACCAGATGCGTTAGATTTAGTCAAGAAGCTAAAAGAAGAAGAATCGAATGAATTATACGATTTTACACCTGACGATATTCCAAATTTGAATTAACTAAAAAGGCAACTTTACATACAATACCAAACTTGTGGCAAGGTGCATGCTTTGCTACAGGTTTTTATAAATGTTAATTTTTTCTAAATCAAAAAAAAGTCGATAGAGAAACAATTAAATTTGTTAAAAATTACTAAATGTTACGATTTATAATTCCTATCGTTCTGGTTTTTATTCTAGAACTCTATACTTTCTTTTCCATTCGCACCTTAACTAACAATAAGTTTATACTCATCGGTTTTTGGGTTTTTACTGTGTTAGTGTATGGTGTTTTTTTCTATCAATTATTGGGCGCGCAACGCGATAGCCGTTTTAGTCTTTCTACAGGATATGCGATTGCTATGTTGTTAACACTTACGGTGCCTAAACTATTTGTATTTGCTATTTTATTCATAGAAGATATTTTCCGCTTTTTTACAGGCTTATTTAATTATTTTCAGCAAGCAGGAACAGTCTCTGAAGCATTACCAGGCAGAAGAAAATTTATCAGTCAAATAGCACTTGGCATTGCGGCGATTCCTTTTGCAGGATTCTTATACGGTGTTTTTAAAGGACGATACGATTTTAGAGTGATCAAGCATACGATGTTTTTTGACGATTTGCCAGCCGCTTTTGACGGTTTCAAACTTACGCAAATCTCAGACATTCATGCGGGAAGTTTTGATAACAAAGAAAAGATAGAATATGCAGTTGATCTCATCAATAAACAACAAAGTGATGTTATCTTATTTACCGGTGATATTGTAAACGCTGTGGCGGAAGAAATGCATCCTTGGATTGATACCTTTAAACGCATGGAAGCGAAAGACGGTTTGTATTCAGTATTGGGAAATCACGATTATGGTTTTTATGCGTACGATACAAAAGCCGAAATTGAGGAAAATCATAAAAAAATAGAAAAAGTGCATGAAGCCATTGGTTTTAATTTGTTGTTAAATGATAAAAAAACCATTGAACGCAACGGTGAAAAGTTGAACATTTTAGGTGTAGAAAATTGGGGCGCTTCGAGTCATTTCCCTAAAAAGGGAAGCTTGAAAAAAGCCACACAAGATGTTGTTGATGGCGAATTTAATGTGTTGCTTTCGCATGATCCTTCTCACTTTGATTACAAAGAGATGCAAATTAGAAAACGCGAAAAGGAAGATCCAACGGTTATTACCGACGAGCCTAACATTATTAATTTTGACAAAAAGATACAATTAACACTTGCAGGGCACACACACGGAATGCAATTTGGTATTGAAATTCCATTCTTAAACTTTAAGTGGAGTCCCGTAAAATATAGATATCCACGTTGGGCAGGTTTGTATGAAGAAGCCGGGAAATACCTGTATGTAAACCGCGGATTTG
>CAZHSA010000536.1:964-2175 GCA_964535135.1 uncultured Kordia sp. | reverse complement strand
ATGAAAAGAATAATGTCATCATTCTTCTCTAATTCGTTCATCACGGCTTTCATACGCTCTTCAAACTGACCTCTGTATTTTGTTCCAGCGACCAAGCTTGCCAAATCTAACGTTACCACTCTTTTGTTAAAAAGAATACGTGATACTTTACGTTTAATAATTCTATTGGCTAAACCTTCAGCAATGGCAGATTTACCAACACCAGGTTCTCCAATTAAAATTGGATTGTTCTTTTTACGTCTACTCAAAATTTGAGAAACACGTTCTATTTCTTTTTCACGTCCAACGACAGGATCTAATTTTCCTTCTTCTGCCAATGCTGTCAAATCTCTTCCGAAATTGTCTAGCACAGGTGTTTTGGACTTTTTGTTTACTTTTCCTCCTGAATTTGAAGATCCTCCAAAAGGATTTTCTTTAGAAGATTCTTGCGAACCGCCATTATCGTCCGAGAATGATTCTGAACGAGGCGTGTCTATATAATCATCGTCATTTGTTATCATATACTTGAATTGCTCTTTAACATTATCATAATCCACTTTCAACTTATTTAATAGTTTCGTTGTGGGATCGTTTTCGTTTCGTAAAATGCACAATAATAAATGTGCTGTATTAATAGAAGAACTTTGAAAAAGTTTTGCTTCTAAAAATGTAGTTTTGAGTGCCCTTTCGGCTTGTCTTGTCAGGTGTAAATTGCGCTTTTCGTTAGGAGCGACTGCCACATTGGGATTTGCGGGGCTCAAAATTTCAACTTTTCGGCGCAAATGTGTCAAATCGACATCTAATGCGTTCAAAATGTTGATAGCTTTGCCGCTTCCGTCGCGCAGAAGTCCAAGCATTAAATGCTCTGTGCCAATGAAGTCATGGCCAAGACGCAACGCTTCTTCCTTGCTATAGGCTATTACATCCTTTACTCTTGGGGAGAAATTATCATCCATATATATTATTTCCTTTCGCCATTAAAATTAATACTTCAAACTGAATAATACAAAAATTGTTCCGCTATGTAAGCATATTTAACGCAATTCAAGAAAAAAATTATTCAATTCAAAGAATATGACGTATTAATGTAAAAAACTTATCAAAAATTGTTAATAAAAAAACGTTAAAATGCTCTTTGAAATCCTCGCTGAATACTAGTAAATGTTGTATATTGGCTCGATTTGTAAAACTCGAAATATTAAAACTTAAAATACATGGCAGAAGGAGAAAAG
>CAZHSA010000536.1:0-954 GCA_964535135.1 uncultured Kordia sp. | reverse complement strand
ACTTCCAGATGTAAGAGATGGTATGAAACCCGTACACCGAAGAGTATTATTCGGAATGCACGAACTCGGAGTTAGATCTAGTTCCGCTCATAAAAAATCTGCAAGAATCGTAGGTGAAGTATTAGGAAAGTATCATCCACATGGTGATACCTCTGTATATGACGCTATGGTGCGTATGGCGCAAGAATGGAGTTTGCGTTATATGTTGGTAGACGGACAAGGAAACTTCGGATCTATTGATGGTGATAGTCCTGCAGCAATGCGTTATACGGAAGCAAGAATGCGTAAGATATCTGACGATATGTTAGCAGATATTGATAAAGACACCGTAGATCATTCCCTAAATTTTGATGATACTTTAAAGGAACCAACTGTATTGCCTACACGTGTTCCGGGCTTGTTAATTAATGGAGCTTCAGGTATTGCGGTAGGTATGGCAACGAATATGCCACCACACAATTTATCGGAAGTTGTAGACGGAATTCACGCGTACATTGATAATAATGACATTGAAATTGACGAATTAATTCAGCACGTAAAAGCACCAGATTTCCCAACAGGCGGAATCATTTACGGTTATGACGGCGTGCGAGAAGCCTTTAAAACGGGACGTGGACGTGTTGTCATGCGTGGAAAAGCAGTCATGGAAGAAGTACAAGGTAGAGAATGTATCATTGTTACTGAAATTCCATATCAAGTCAATAAGGCAGACATGATTAAGAAAACTGCCGATTTGATTAATGACAAAAAGATTGACGGTATTTCTTCTATTCGTGATGAATCAGATAGAAAAGGAATGCGTATTGTGTACATTTTAAAGCGTGATGCTATTCCAAATATCGTTCTCAATAAACTATATAAGTACACTGCGTTACAGTCGTCTTTTAGTGTAAATAATATTGCATTGGTTCATGGACGTCCGCAATTGTTGAATCTGAAAGATATGATTCATCA
>CAZHSA010000535.1:0-2184 GCA_964535135.1 uncultured Kordia sp. | reverse complement strand
TACATTTTTGAGGGAGATTAACAAACAACTAAATTTTAGAAAAAAGGGATTATGAGTGACAAAGATTTATTGGAGAAAGAAGAAATTTTCTCCAAAGTATTGAGGGCAGGAAGGAGAACTTATTTCTTTGATGTCAGAGCAACCAAAGCAAATGACTATTACCTAACCATTACTGAAAGTAAAAAGTTTACCAACGACGATGGATCTTTCCATTACAAAAAACACAAAATCTATTTGTACAAAGAAGATTTCTCAGCTTTTTCTGAGATTTTAAACGAAATGACGCAGTACATTGTAGATGAAAAAGGCGAAGAAGTGATTTCTGAACGTCATCAAAAAGATTTTAAAAGAGAATACAACACAGACGATGCAACTGCTGCAACGGATAAAGATGTTGAAAGCTTTACGGATATCAACTTCGAAGATATATAAACAAAATCACAACCAACCCAAAACAATAAAAGCCACTGGATGAAGCATCATCAGTGGCTTTTTGCTTTTCTTAAGTTACTTATTATTTTTCCATGTAAAAGCAACGTCCGTCTCCTGCACAGGAACCTCCACACGTACGTAAACAATTAAAATATGCAGGATTGTTAAATAGTTGGCCATTTCCTCCAATAACTAACTTTTGGGCTGTATTAGAAATTTCTACCTCAACCAAAAAAAGTCACGCTATCGTAACGATACGTGACTTTAGTATTTTTCAGTTATTGGAAAAAAACATAAAAATCTATCCTTCTGGATGCATAAATGCTTGTTTTCCTAACAATTCTTCTTCCGTTTCTACAATATCTTCATCAGGTACACAGCAATCTACAGGGCAAACTGCAGCACATTGTGGCTCTTCATGGAAGCCCATACATTCCGTACACTTATCTGGTGATATATAATAAATTTCGTCTGAAATTGGCGTTTGTGCATCCTCGGCATTCACTTCTTTTCCACTAGGTAATACAATAGTTCCCGTTAAAGAAGTTCCATCCGCGTAGCGCCAATCATCAGCACCTTCATAAATTGCAGTATTTGGGCATTCTGGCTCGCAAGCACCACAATTAATACATTCGTCTGTTATAATAATAGCCATTATTTATTCGTATTTCGTTTACAATCTTTTTACCTTCTACCGGTATTGCGGTAAAAGTTTTATAAATTCGCCAAAAAATTAGTTGACGGCAATATATTACAAAAATAGCGCCTAAACTATTCATAAACAAATTCAGATGGCTTTAGCAGAAAGAATTAACGCTTTTGTAAAATTAGGAGCGTTTTTAAACCAATTTTCAGTAGAGAATCCAACACCAAATTCAGCTATACTTTTGAACGATCCTTTTTTTGATGGAATGAAACATCAATTAAAACTTACACAAGAACACAACGGATGGTTTACAAAAGAAAATATACGCTTCGCCATTAAAAATTGGGCAAAGGCATTACAAAAAGATACGCTAGAACGCTGGACAGCCAAATACGACATTGACAAGGTAACAACTAAAAAAGTAGCCATTGTCATGGCAGGAAACATTCCGTTAGTAGGTTTTCACGACTTTTTATCAGTATTACTAACAGGACATGAAGTTGTAGTAAAACAATCGTCCAATGATAAACACCTGCTGCCCTATTTGGCAAAATACTTAGAATATGCAGAACCTTCTTTTAAAGGGAAAATAACATTTACGGATGATAAACTCAGCGATTTTGACGCCGTTATTGCGACAGGAAGCAACAATACCGCACGCTATTTTGAATATTATTTTAAAGACAAACCGAATATTATTCGTAAAAACAGAAACTCGGTAGCCATTGTAACAGGCAATGAAACTGAAGCACAACTTATGGCGTTAAGTGATGATATTTTTACCTATTTTGGCTTAGGTTGCAGAAGTGTTTCCAAGCTTTTTGTTCCAAAAGGATACAATTTTCAAGACTTTTTTGGTGGCATGTATCAAAAAAGTGATGTAATGAACAGTGCCAAATACGCCAATAATTACGATTATAACAAAGCTGTATACTTAATGAGTCTGTTTGATGTTTTAGAAAATGGTTTCTTAATGATCAAAGAAGATACACAATATGCTTCGCCCATTGCCACGGTTTTTTATGAATATTATGATGATATGGATTCGCTTCAAGCAAAACTAACGGCTGACGCTGAACACATTCAATGCATTGTGGCAGACATTG
>CAZHSA010000534.1:0-2213 GCA_964535135.1 uncultured Kordia sp. | reverse complement strand
CAAACCGTTGTCCTGCGGGCGTGGCAACACAAAGTAAATGGTTGCAAAACGGAATTGATCCTACGTTGAAGTCGGTGCGATTGGCACAATATTTTAAAACATTTCGAAAGGAATTTATCGAAATTACACATGCTGCTGGGTACGAGCATCCATGTCAGTTTACAATGAAAGATGTGGTGATGAATGTAGATGATCATCATTTGTCAAAAAACTTGGATATTGCGTATAATTATCAAAAAACACCTGTGCCATTTGACGGAATGAAATCCTTGAAAAATTGTGCGTTTTTAGGTGGAAAACCAACAAGTTAAAAAATAGTGATAATGTAATTTCAATGAGTAACCTTTTTGACTCAGTAAATAATACTCATAAAACAAAAGCGAGCCGAAGCTCGCTCCATGCATAATTTTTTATTTTTTTCTATTTTTTAGAACCGCAAACATTCGGACACGATTTGGTTAAGTCTCCAATTGTTCGTATTGTTGTTGTCCAAATTCCTCCTTTTACTTCATTTGAAGTAACGTTAGCGATTGCTTTTTTGTTAAGTGTTAATGACCTAAGATTTTTTGTTTTCATGATTAAAAATTTTGATTCATAATCTTAAAGATATCAAATTGGTGAAAACTATTGTTTTATTTTTTTATAATTCTTCCATCAGTAACTGAAAATCGTATTGTAAATCTTCATGCAAGGTGCTAATGGCTTTTTTTGCCATATTCAATTGACGTTCGTAAATGTTTGTCATTTGAAGGCTACGTTGGTGTGAAGGTTTCAACTCTTTCAACTTTGCGCAAAAATGTAGCAAAATGGCAGCTTCTGTTTCTTTCTTTTTGGAATATCGGATGTACTTTTTGAGCATTCGCAAAATTTTACGCACGCTTTTTTTGACATAATACAAACTATCATGATTCAATTTTGAAAAAGCTTCGTCCGTTTCTTCCTGTACCGATCTAATATAAGCATCTTCATCGTGAGAATCGAAAAGCAAATACGTTAGCAACTCTTTGTTCTCTTTCTTAAACTTCGCCAACTTCAAGCAAATCTCCATCAAATCTTGATGCGAATGTTCTTGTAATTCCTTTTTAAGTACGGTAACGGTAACTGCTTTCATGTTTGTAAATGATTTCGGTGTAATTTAAACAATAAATCTTTATTTGTCTAGTTAGTTAAAACGTATTATGTTTGTTAAAAATGCTATTTTATGGAAGACAGAATTTTTGATTTGTTAATGTATTCAGTACCAGCTATCATTACGGGCGGACTTGCCTATTTTTTCTTTAGAGATCACATGTCAAATGAAGACAAAAGAAGACGTTACTTATTGCACAAAGATGCGCAAAAAGAAGCCTTACCAATACGTTTGCAAGCATACGAGCGACTTTCCTTGTTTTTAGAACGCATGACGCCTTCCAAATTATTAATTCGTGTTTCACCAAATTCAACCAATAAAGAAGACTACGAACGCTTATTAATTATGAGCATTGAACAAGAGTTTGATCACAACTTATCACAACAAATTTACATGAGCGATCAATGTTGGAATATCATCATTGCTGCCAAAAATACGACGATTCAACTCATTCGCAAAGCAGGATTGTCTGAAAAAGTAACCTCAGCCGATAAATTACGTGAAGTCATTCTCACAGAAATGATGGAACATGAATCACCAAGTAGTGCTGCATTGGCATTTATAAAGAAAGAAGTTGGTGATATCTTGAATACTTAATTCTGTATTCGCTTTTCTAAAAATTTCAATTCTTTTGCTGACAGCAACTCTTTAGTGCGCTGTACATTCTCTTTATAAGAAGGATTTTTGATGATGGTATCAAGCAAATCTCTACAAAACTTCGCAAATCGCCAGTTATGATGCATCGCGCCATTGACCAAATCTGCTAAATTTTGATCGGTAAACGCGCGCAATTCATTCAAAAATACAAACGCGTTTTGTCGCACTTCAAAATGATTATGAGTTTGTGTATAACTCGTCAATTCTTGATAATATTTTGGAGTATTGCGTCCACTGTAATTTTTAGTGACAATTGCCAACGTAAGCCAAAGCGTTCGGAAACTCTTATCATTAAAACCCATCACGTCTTTGGTCTGGTCTAAATATTTTTTTCGATCTGCTGGAAAATTTCCCCATAAATTATACAACGCTGCTTCTTTGGTAACATATGAAGCATCATTCAGTAAACTTTCGTACTCTGATTTTA
>CAZHSA010000533.1:0-2214 GCA_964535135.1 uncultured Kordia sp. | reverse complement strand
AAAATGGTGATACCTGAAAAGCCTAAATAGAGTAAGGATTAACTAAAAATTACAAAATCATGAGTAAAATTTTAAACATTAAAGGAGCAAAAGAAATTTCAAAAACAGCACAAAGTGAAATCAATGGAGGCATAGGATACGATTTATCTAAATGCGGATGTGATTGCGCAGGACGTGTGACAGGACCAAAGTATTGTCCTTGGTTTATGGCGTGTTTACAAGTATACACTTGCAATGATATTTAATATGTAGAAGTTAGTAGGTTACCTATTATTTCTTATAAAACTGTATGCACTTTTAATTTATAAAAATGGTGATACCTGAAAAGCCTAAACAGAGTAAGGATTAACTGAAATTACAAAATCATGAGTAAAATTTTAAATATTAAAGGAGCGAAAGAAATTTCGAAAGCAGAACAACGCCAAATCAACGGAGGAGGAATAGGATTAACTATTGATATCGACTTCGACCTAAAAAAGTGCGGATGCGATTGCGCAGGACGTGTTACAGGACCATGGTATTGTAATCGGTATATTGCTTGTCCACAAGTGTATACTTGCGATGATATTGCAGCTGCAATTTAATTTTAGCGGTTATTAAGTTACCTAAAAAAAGGCTTCTTGAATGATTGCAAGAAGCCTTTTTAGTAAGTTCAAATTTCGTTGATTAAGTATTTTATATCGTCGTTTCACAATTGCCGTCATAGGAAGCAGTTTGTGTTCTTCCACCTTTCGGTGTTCTCGATTCTTCAGGCATGCATTGCGGCATTACCGTATTCGGATTGGTTCCTTTTCCAACAATTGTATATGAGTTTATGCTGGCAACCTTTATTTTGTTAAATGCGAGTAATTTTCGTTTTGTTTTCATTGTAAGTATATTTATTAGTTTTATTCAAGATACGTAACTACGGTTAGGTGTGTCATAAAAAGTCTTGCTGTTTTATAAATTGAACAGACTTTTTTAACGTATCTTTTTTAAGTAAGTAGATGGGTTTTCGCCTGTTTTTGCTTTAAATGCTCTGGAGAAAGATCCATGACTTTTATACCCAACTTCTTTGGCAATCGCTTTGATGGTATACATACGAAATTTCTTATCTTCTTCCAATCTGTTCAAAGTGTATTGAATGCGAAGAGTGTTCAAATATTCTGTAAAAGTCATCTTTTTATGAACGTTTAAAATCGTAGATAAATAGGTGGTGTTTGTATCTATTTTTTTCGCAGTTGCATATAAATTATACTTTGGATTTAGATAAAACTCTTGTGCTTCTAGGTTTTTTAATTTTTGCAGAATTTCTTCCACCGTTTTATCACTTTTTATGCTTGTTTGTGTGGTTGTTTTTTCTTTTTTAGGATTGATAATATCCTCGTTAGCATTTACAAGTTCTGTATTTTTTGTAGCAGTTTTCTTTTTTGTGAATTGTTTATACAGGATCACACAAAAAACGCTAATAACAGCTATAGCAATACTTAAGAAGATGTAAAAACGTTTTTCATCTTTTTGTTGTCTTGCTTCAAACTCATTTTTTATTTTTTGAATTTCGTATTGTGTCGCTGTTTGAAACACGGTTGTTTTATCTTCTTTTTCAAGCAGTTGTTGTTGGATGTCTGCAGATTTTTGTCGGTATGTTGATTCACGTTCAAACTGTTTGATGCTTTTAAAAACGTCTGCTTTCAGCACCAAAGCGTCATAATAATCCGTTTGCAATAAGAAATTTTGTGTGTAGCGAGTTTCTAACGTATCTAAAATATTTAAGGCTTCAGAAGTTTCCCCCTTTTTAAAATGACAATCTGCCAACAAATACATGATTTTGGAGAGTTGCTTTTCGTTCTTTAAATCGGTAAAAATTTCTTTAGAAGCAGTCAAATTTGTAAAGGCTTCCGCATATTTTTCTTGTACAGTAAGCGATTTCCCTTTGAGCTCATACAAATACGCTTTGCCTTCAATATCTTTGTAATAATCGGCAATAAAGATTCCTTTGTCAATAAATAACATCGCTGAATCTGATCGTTTTTCTGCTTGATAGGCTTTTGCCAAAAACATGTGGTAATTGATATAATCTTCCACATAATTGATGGAATCTTTTTCAATCAGTTGTTGCGTTTCTATGGTTGAGATGGCTTCTTTGAAGCTTTTTTTAGCTTCTTGAAAATTTTTCAAGTCCAAACTCAAAATTCCCATGTTTCCATTAACGTTGATCAACTGCATGGTGCGTTT
>CAZHSA010000532.1:0-2229 GCA_964535135.1 uncultured Kordia sp. | reverse complement strand
CTTAAAGGCGCACGTCGTAAGCCACAGTTCTCGAAACGTTAAATCGATCTTTTTTTCGATTTTGGAAAAGCCGACTCTTGGGTCGGCTTTTTTACGTTCAGGATGAACGGTATCCTACGGTCGCATGGATGCGAGAGAGTAGGATTGCTTTGATTCTTCTAGTTTTTTGATACTTTAGAGATTGCCACTGGCCGTGGCGGGCTTATTCATTTTTTGCTCGCACAAAAAACGAACCAAAAAATGCGACCTAACACTTTGTCGCTTCGCGATTCCCTTCATTCCTGCCAAAATTGAGCGCAAAAACAAACTCGCTACGCTCAAACATGTATTTGCTTTACCTCAATTTAGTCATCCATTACGGCAAAGAGTTTTTATGGTTAGTTTGCCCAGTCTTTCTCTATTGCGTATTGCCTGCCCTTTGGTGTGAGTGTGTACTCTTTTGTCGTTGTGTTTAGTAAGTGTTTATTGTCATCTATAATCATTTCTTTTGTTTCTAGTGATTCAATTAACCCTAAGGTTTTTGTTCTGCCAAAATCAGTTTCATTGAAAATTTCATTAAATGTATTCGTGTAATCGCCTTGTTCATAAGCTTTGAAAATACATTTTAAAATTACTGTTTCGTCTTTTGTCAGAGGGTCTTCGTTTATACGGCGATCAGTAGGTTTGGTTGGAATATCTATTGCTTTAGGCTCGAGTTTTTCTTTTAGGTCTTTAATTTCGTTGTCTCGTATTTTGAGAACCTCGTTGAAAGCATTTTGTTGATTATTAATTTTTTCGTGTAATTCCCTAGATTCCTTTTCACTCAGTAGTTGAACAGAATCAAGTTTTAATTTTTCGTTACGTAATTCTATTTTCTTTTCATGCCAGTACTTGTATAGCCATTTGGTAGGGTGAGGGTAAATTAAAATGAAAATAGTTGAAGCTATTAAAGGTATTACTAATCCATAGAGAGCGTAATTCCACCATGTGGGGTAGAGTGATTCTATAAATTCAATTTTTGATTGAACTGGAAGCGAAGAAAATATAGAAAGTACTACTTTCCAGTTTATAATAATCCAAGAAATGATAAATGAACCAGTTAGCGGGCTTGAGACTCTTTCGTAGAGTGTGGCTTTTATTGATTTGCTGATTTCGTCAAACATTGTACTTCCTTGCGTTATTGTTCTTAATTTATGAGTTTACAAGGAAACGCCATAAAAACAAATTGCCGAAGAGAGTGGCGATAGTTGGGAGGTTTTGAGCGAGGACTGTTTGAGCCGTAGGCGAGTTCCGCAGCGCCCAGCTATTGACGTGAACGTAGGGAATCGCGAAGCGACAATTTAGTTAGGCCACATTTTTTGGTTCGTTTTTTGTGCGAGCAAAAAAATGAATAAGGCCGCCACGGCGAGTGGCAGTAAGTAACCCTTTTAGTGGGTTCTCTGAGAAATAGGCATAAAAAAAGCGACTTTTTAAAAAGCCGCTTTTAATAATATTGAGAGTCTTAACCGAAAGATTCTAGTGTGTTTTTATTCTTAATTTTTTCTTGAATCTCATTTGTTGAATAATTAGGAATGTCTGTTTTACAGTTCTTGTCTTGATACAGTTTAGTAAGCGTAGACTCTCTGTTTGACATTGAATTAATCATCTGTGTCGTGTTTGAGTTGTTCACTAGAAGTGCTGGCCAGAAAAACAATACTGCGGCAACATTTTCTCCGGAAGCTCCTTTTTTTGATTGTGCAAATTGTTTAGCTGCTTTTACTTCACCAAGGCGCGTTCCGATTGAGTCACAAGTTAAATCTTTATCGCTGACTTGATTTGCTGATACTATGCTAGTTGATACACAGCCTGTCATTGTGATTGAAGCTGCTGCAAAAATAGTCATGGTTTGTAATAAATTCATTCCTTGTCTCCGTTTATGTATTACTAATTATTAAGAGGGTGATTATGCCTGAGTGAGGCAATGAATCAACTATAAAATTTCACTAACCAAATCCTTGCAAGCACTCCGAATATCCAAATACTTAAATTCAAAACCAGCAGCCAATAAATGAGTCGGCAGTACCTTTTGGCTACCCAATAGCAACTGGGAGCTTTCTCCAAGTAATAACTTAAGAGGCAAGACTGGCACGGGGAGTTGAAGCGGTTTGTTGATAGCCTCTCCAATCGCAGTAGACAGTTCAGCATTCGTTACTGGATTGGGGCTAGTTAGGTTGTAGATTTTTCTTGGTGTGTCTAGCGACATAATATATT
>CAZHSA010000531.1:0-2246 GCA_964535135.1 uncultured Kordia sp. | reverse complement strand
AACCGTTAAAAGACAACATTAGCAGAGCAACCATTTTGCCCGAAGCCAAGCACTCCGATCATTGCCCAATTTTAGTCGAAATAGAAGCTTAATTTTGTATTTCGCGTGTCACACGAGCGCAGTCGAGATGAAGAAAGAAATCCATCGAAAAGATACTTGTTGTAAAGAAATAAAATAATTTGGGCATTCCCTCCGAAAAGAGGTCAGGCTCTCGCTACTCGCTCTCCCAAATTGATTGGGAGGAGCTCAAACAAACCGCTCCATCCTTAATGCGGAATCAAAGAATAAGGATTCAAATAAAAACCGAAAAGAAAAAGAAAAGAAAAATGAAATACTCAAAAATTCCACACACAGACATCGAAGTCAGCAAAATCTGCTTAGGAACCATGACTTGGGGAAATCAAAATACCGAAGCCGAAGGACATGAGCAAATGGATTACGCCTTTGCACAAGGTGTTAACTTTTTTGACACTGCCGAATTGTATCCTGTACCAGCAACCGCAGAAACCTATGCCGAAACAGAACGCATCATCGGAACTTGGTTCAAAAAAACAGGAAACAGAGATAAAGTTGTATTGGCTTCCAAAATTGCAGGTCCAGGCGATTATACAGCGCATATCAGAACCAATGGTTTTAAACCAGCAGCAATTAAAGATGCTGTAGAAAAAAGTTTGCAACGCTTACAAACCGATTATATAGATTTGTATCAATTGCATTGGCCAGAACGTGCTACAAACATGTTTGGACAACGAATTTATGAACACAATCCTAACGATCCGTGGGAATATAATTTTCACGAAAGTCTCGCCGCTTTGGACACATTGATCAAAGAAGGGAAAATACGTCAAGTAGGAATCTCTAATGAAACCCCTTGGGGAACCATGCGCTATTTGGAAGAATCCAAAAAAGGATTGCCGAGAATGGTTACGATTCAAAATGCATATTCCTTATTATGTAGAAGCTTTGATTCAGGATTGTCTGAAATTGCTATGCAAGAAGGCATTGGTTTGTTAGCGTATTCGCCAATGGCGTTTGGTGTGCTTTCTGGAAAGTATTTAGGAGGAAATTTACCAGCAGATGCACGGTTAACCTTATTTCCAAGATTTGCACGTTACAGCGGGCCAGAAGCTACAAAGGCTACTGAGAAATATGCAGCTTTGGCAAAAGATCACGGATTGAGTTTGGCGCAAATGTCTTTAGCATTTGTCAATCAACAACCATTTATTACAGGAAACATTATTGGTGCGACAAAAATGGAGCAACTGAAAGAAAACATTGCTAGTATTGATGTTGTATTGTCACAAGAAATATTGGATGGTATTAATGAAATTCATAATAGCATTCCGAATCCGGCACCGTAAATTAGATCGCTGGCGCTTTTAGAATTTAGACCACTTCGCTATTAGATGTTAGATAGTTTCAAAGAGTATTCTAATTTTTGTTAGAAATGTCATTGCTACATTTTCTAATTTCCAAATTGACACATTGGAATTAGATCGCTGGCGCTGCTAGCTGTTAGATCGGCTCTGCCTTTTAGATCGTGTTAGCGCAAGTTTGCAACTTGCGCTAACTTTGAAACTACGTAGTTTTTAATGGAACTTTTCTTAAAACAAATGCGATACCAAATCTTCAATTCTTGAGATTAGGACGATATTTATTTTGGTATTTTTTAAGGAGATTTTATTGTGTTTGGAAGCAAAAAATGTGGTAAAACCTAGTTTTTCGGCTTCTAAAATACGCTGGTCAATTCGGTTTACGGGACGAATTTCGCCTGCCAATCCAATTTCCGCAGCAAAACAATTGGTTTTCGAAATTTCTTCATCTTCATTGCTTGAAAGAATTGCTGCAATCACGGCTAAATCAATCGCGGTATCGTCCATACTAATTCCGCCTGTAATATTTAAAAAGACATCTTTTGCGGCCAATTTAAAACCTGCGCGTTTTTCCAACACAGCCAACAACATATTTAAGCGTTTGGCATTATATCCTGTGGTGCTTCGTTGTGGTGTTCCGTAGACTGCTGTGCTGACTAAGGCTTGAATTTCAATCATTAACGGACGTGCGCCTTCCAAAGTAGCGGCAATCGCCGTTCCGCTGAGTTCATCCGCATTTTGTGAAATGAGAATTTCGGACGGATTGCTAACTTCGCGCAAACCATCAGACAGCATTTCATAAATTCCCAATTCTGACGTAGAGCCAAAACGATTTTTCAGCGAACGCAAAATTCGATATACGTGATTTCGATC
>CAZHSA010000530.1:0-2250 GCA_964535135.1 uncultured Kordia sp. | reverse complement strand
GAAGTAGGTTTTGGGTTTTGGGTCGCTTTGTTTTTGGGGTTGTGGGTTGGTCGCTTCGCTCCGTTGTTAGTAACGATACTTTTTTCATTTAAAACTCAGTATTTATCATTTATAATTTGAATTTCGTTAATTCGTTATTCGTTATTTTGTGGATTTGTTAATGACTTTGGTACGTCTTTACAAAGAAACAGCCGTGATAATTTCATGCTTTGCATTTCATACACCAAATCAATTTCGTATCAACAAATGACATATTAGATTAAATAAAAAACATTTTTAAATGATATATTTGATACTTCGGTAAACTCAGCATGCAAAAAGCGAAGCGCCCAAACACCCAAAACCCAGAAAAAAATGCTCTTAGAAATCTGTGCCAACTCCTACCAGTCTGCCATAAATGCTTTTACAGCAGGCGCGCAACGTGTAGAGTTGTGTTCAGAATTGGGCGTTGGTGGTATTACGCCTTCGTACGGATTGCTCAAAAAAGTGATGGCTGATCTTACGATTCCTGTACATGTATTGATTCGTCCGAGAAGTGGCGATTTTACGTATTCGGATGCGGAATTTGACATTATGAAAGCGAATATTGAGTTGTGTAAAGAACTCGGTTGCGCTGGCATTGTTTCTGGCGTGTTGCACAAGGATTGTACGATTGATACACAACGTACGCAAGAACTGATAGCACTAGCCAAACCGATGTCGTTTACATTTCATCGCGCTTTTGATTGGACACCGAATCCCACAATAGCCATTGTACAATTGACCGACTTAGGCGTAGCTCGTGTGTTGACTTCAGGACAAGCGACTTCTGCCGAAAAAGGAATTGAATTGCTGAAAGAATTACAAGAAATCGCAGGAAATCATCTAATCATCATGCCTGGCGGCGGAATCAATCCTGAGAATGTTCAATTGTTTGTGGATGGCGGTTTTGAAGAAATTCATTGTTCGGCAACACAATTGCATCAAACCATCAACACACCAAAGATCAGCATGAATAGTGAGAAATTTATAAGTGATACACACATGGCAATTTCTGACACCGAAAAAATTAAACAAATACTAGCACGCATTCAACCTAAATTATGAATAAACTCTTACCACTTTTAGTAGCACTTGTATTAATTAGTTGTGCTAAAACGGACATACCAACCGTAATGAACGTTCACGAGAATTGGCAATTTAAACAACAAACAGATTCTACTTGGAATACCGCAAGTGTTCCAGGAAATGTCTACTCTGATTTACTTTCACATAAAAAAATTCCTGATCCGTTTTTTGGTTCAAACGAATTGAATGTACAATGGGTTCCGACGAAAGATTGGGAATATCAAACGACTTTCAATCTAAATGAAGAAACTTTAGAGAAATCCAATATAGAACTCACATTTGAAGGCCTGGATACGTATGCGAGCATTTACCTCAACGATTCATTGATAGGACAAACAAACAATGCATTTCGAACGTGGAAATTTGACATTAAACCATTCGCCAAAAAAGATAATTCCATATATATTCGATTTTTTAAAACGAGCATTCACGAAGAAAAAGAAACGGCAAAACTCGATTATTTGTTAAATCCTGGCATACGCGTTTTTACACGAAAAGCCCAATTTCAGTACGGTTGGGATTGGGGACCGATTGTAAATACTGCTGGAATTTGGAAACCGATCAAAATTACGTCATGGAACAATATGAAGTTGGACGATGTGTATTTTAAACAAGAATCACTAACGGACTCACTGGCTTCATTAAGTGTAGAATATACGATTTCCTCAGAAGAAGATGTAAATGATGCTTCTTTTGAGATAAAATACGGCGAAACAACACATACAGCCAAAACACCTATTTACAAAGGCACACATACGTACGCAACACGATTTCAAATAAAAAACCCTAAACGTTGGTGGACGTATAATTTGGGGGAACCACATTTATATAAGTTTGACGTGACACTAAAGCAAGGAAACGACATCAAAGGACAAGAAAGAGCAAAAGTTGGCCTGCGAACCATTCAATTAATTCGAGATAAAGACAAAGCAGGAGAAACCTTTTATTTTAAACTCAATGGCGTTCCCGTGTTTATGAAAGGTGCCAATTACATTCCGCAACACAGCATGCAAGACAAAGTGACCGATGCACATTATGAAAAATTATTAAATGATGTTGTTGGCGCCAATATGAACATGTTGCGCGTTTGGGGCGGCGGAATTTATGAGAATGATATTTTTTACGAATTGTGTGACGAAAAAG
>CAZHSA010000529.1:0-2257 GCA_964535135.1 uncultured Kordia sp. | reverse complement strand
GTTTATTTTTTATGGGGATTTATCTAATGAACTGGACAGGATTCCTACCTAATATTTATAGTGTATGATGGAAATACAAGAGTACAACATACACGTTTCATTGCAACAACTCATCAGCAGTTCGCAAGCGTATCACTATCGTGTGATTCCGATTGCAGATGAAAATGAGGTTTTGACCTTTAAGTCCGAATCTACAAATGAAGCCTTACGTAAAGAACTTTCCATTGTATTTGATAAAGAAATTTGCCTAGAGTTAGAATCATCCGAAACAATTGAAAAATATTTAGCGACAAACTTCCGAAAAACGGCGAGTAGCAAAGCCGAAGCATTACACTACACAGACGATTTTTTAGAGAAAATTATCATGGCGGCGAAAGATATAGGAAGCAGTGACATTCACTTTGAACCGTATGAACATTCCTGTAGAATTCGTTTCCGCTTGGATGGAAAACTCAAAGAACAATATGTCATTCCATCGGCAGAATATCCTGTGATTATTAACAAAATAAAAATCAAAGCACAACTAGACATTTCTGAAAAACGGCTGCCGCAAGATGGACGTATCACCATCAATAATATACAAGGCGAATTTGACATTCGTGTCTCTTCTTTGCCAACGTTACACGGCGAAAAAATTGTGCTTCGAATCCTAAGTAAAGATGCCAATCATATCAATTTGGACGAGCTTGGTTTTTCTCGTGATGAATTGTACACCTATAAAGAAATCATCAAAAAACCGAACGGAATCATCCTAATTTCAGGTCCGACAGGTTCTGGGAAAACAACTACGTTGTATGCAACATTGAAGCTTCTAAACGATTCAGAAACGAACATTCTCACCATAGAAGATCCAATAGAATATACACTAGAAGGCATCAATCAAGTGCAACTCAAAGAAAACATTGGACTCGATTTTTCAAGTACATTGCGCACCTTTCTTCGTCAAGACCCTGATGTGATTATGGTCGGAGAAATTCGTGATGCCAAAACCGCAAACATGGCAATCAGAGCAGCATTGACAGGACATTTGGTGCTCTCAACGATTCACACCAACTCTGCTTGGGCAACAATTTCACGATTGATTGACATGGACATTCCGCCATTTCTCATTGCAAGTACGCTCAATATGAGTGTCGCACAACGCTTGGTTCGAAAACTCTGCAATCACTGTAAAACAGCAAAACCAATTGAAACGGCAAGACTTCCAAAAGATGTGATTTTACCCAAACATATCAAAACGCATTATATGGCAGTTGGTTGCAATGCCTGTTATCAAACTGGTTATTTCGGTAGAAAAGCGATCTATGAAATCATTCCGATCGGAACGGAGCTTGTCAATCATATCAAAGAAAATAAAACAGAAATTTCAGACTATCTGAAAGAGAAAAATATAAACACTTTAAAAGACAATGCCATGGCACTTATTGGAGATGGAACGACTTCCATTGACGAAGCCTACGCATTGCTATCAAACTAAAATGAAAAAACTATTTATACTCTTATGTTGCTTCATACAGTTTACGGTTTTCGCACAAGAAACACCGCGAATTGAAGCACTCAAAAATCAAATAGAAGCACTTGCGGTAGACAATGTGGGACTCACAGAAAATGTAAAAACAGATATCAGTGTTGCCAATGTGTCGCTGAGTAGTTTTTTGCTCGCTGTGGCGGAAATTCACAAGCTGAACTTTAATATTTCATCAGAACTGAACAGAATCAACATTGCTACTAATTTTCCGAATGTAACGGTGGCGGATTTGCTCATATTTCTCTGTAAAGAACACGAACTTACCATTGAGTTTACAGGAAACATTCTCTCAGTAAAAAAATACATCAAACCGATAGAAAAAGTACAGCCAAAAACGATTCCGATGACCTACGACATGAAAAATGATCGTGTGAGTTTGGATATTAAAAATGATACGCTCTATACGGCTTTTAAAAAAATCATGAATAAAACGGGAAAAAACTTGGTATTTTCTCCTGATATTGAAAATAAAATGATCACTTTTTATGTAAAAGATGTTCCGTTTGATGCTGCCATGGAACAATTGGCGTTTGCGAATCAATTGTATATGGAAAAAGCGAGCAATGGTTTTTACATCTTTGAAAATGATGTACAAGCAGCTGTTACAGATACGCAAAATGGAGGTTCAGCATCACCGAAAGTACGACGTAGAAAGTCAAACTTTAACTTTAAAGTCATTGACAAACAGCGAAAAATGATCGAAGTCGATTTTACCAATGTGCCTATTGA
>CAZHSA010000528.1:0-2267 GCA_964535135.1 uncultured Kordia sp. | reverse complement strand
GTTCAATACACGCTTTTGGTTTTAACTGCAAAAAGTGTTCAAAATCGGGATGGATAGCTCTAATAGAGTTCATAAATAGCACCTATAATTTGTTATGGTAAGATACGAAAAGCATAATAAAAGAAGTGATTTGACAGCAAATTGATACTAATGATCTAGAAAATGATTTTTTACCAAAACTTTATATTCCTAAAGTTTGTTCGCACTACAAATTGACGTAATTTTGCGATTCTTTTAAAATAAAATTGTGATTGAAGATATTTTGATAACCATGCTGTGGAGCATTTCACCTTTAGGAGAAGCCAAAGTCGGTATTCCTATCGGTTTGCAATCAGACGTAAATCCGTATGTGATTTTTATAGTGGCATTTGTGGCAAACGTGTTGGTATTTCCTGTTATGATTTTTTTCCTAAATCACGTAAATAGATATTTTTTACGCTTTCGATCTTATAAAAAAGGAGCGTTGTGGGTAGCGAGAAGAGCCAAAAAAGGTGCCAAAGACAAAATTCAAAAATACGGTTTTTGGGGTTTGATGCTTTTCGTAATGATTCCCGTACCAGGCACAGGTGTATACGCAGGAACTATTGCTACCTATTTATTCAATATTGAACGAAAACAAGCATTTGCAGCCAATACTATCGGAATCTTCTTCTCTTCTGTTATTGTTTGGTTGACTTTTTACTATGGTTCAGATATGTTTGGATAGATTGATTGTTTACAAAAACAAACTAACAATTCCCAATACAACTAATGACAATAAACCAATAATAAAAATACCAATCAGCTTTCCAGAAGCTTTGTCTTTTTCCTCTTTTGTAGCTGCTGAAAAAGTTTGGTAACTCTTCTCATAGCGTTTTTTAGAACCAAAAAGCAATGCAATAATCAAATATATAATTACGAATAAAGGTATAGCTACAATTTGACTCATAGCTTTTCCCATGCTTCTTCCAAAAATACTACGCAAAGGTTTCGTTATATCTTTAAGAATATCCTCCGAAATAAAATTTAAAATAATCATTGTAACTACAAGATAGATAATAACGATTGCAGTCAGTAATAGATTTCCATAGATACGCCCTTTTTTTGAATCGTATCCTTTACTTTCTAATTCGGAGTACTGTCCTCCGTACAAAGCATCAATAATATTCATATTAGTATAATTAGTTAAGATTCTAAAGTTCAAAAAAAATAAAACAAATCACAAAAAAAAGATGACGCAAGTTTCAAACTACCATGATACACGCTTTAAACTCACGTTAGTTCCAAAATAAAACCAAATAATTAAAACTTTTTTATAAATTATTGTCACATTGCAAAAAGCGGTACGTCTTTAAAAATGTATAGCAATTACCAAAACCAAAAAAGCGAACCAAAGTATGTCTCAAATTGAGCTCATCGAAAAGTGTAAAAAAAATGACAGGAAAGCACAACTGCGTCTGTACAGGCAGTATTGTGAAGGAATGTTTATAGTCGCTAATCGTTTTTTGAAACATACAGAAGATGCCGAAGATGCCATGCAAGAAGCATTCATCAACGCATTTCAAAAAATTGATCAATACAACGCTACGGTAAGTTTTGGAGCTTGGCTAAAAAAAATAGTCATTAATAAGAGTCTAGACAAATTGCGCGCAAAGCAAAATTATTACATCAATATTGACGATGCGCAACTAGAAGTAGTTGCCGACGAAACTAATTGGGAAACAAGTGATGAAACGACCGTATCCGCAGTAAAAGAAGCTATAGAAGATTTACCCGATAAATACCGAGTCGTTGTGATTTTATTCTTAATAGAAGGATATGATCATCAGGAAATTTCAGAAATATTAAACATTTCATCAACTGCATCACGCACACAACTAGTACGAGGAAAAAAGAAGTTACAACAGGCGTTAAAAAAGAAGAATTATGGGACAGGATATTAAAGATTTGTTGAAAAAAGAGCAGTTACACATCCAAAAAGGATTATCTGAAGGACATGAAGCACGTTTTTTAGAACGATTAGATGAAGCTTTACCACAAGAAGAAGTAGAGGTTTCAAAACGTTCGTTCCCGTTCTATAAAATCGCGGCAGCAATTGTATTACTTGTAAGCTTAAGTGTTTTGGTGTATCAGCAATTGCCTAAAGATGTTGCAAATTCTGATTTAGAAATTGCTGATACTGAAGCTAATAAAAGCACAAAGCCTTCTCTGAAAAGTTTAGGAGATATTTCTCCCGATTTAAAAAAGATTGAAGACTATTATGTGGCAAGTATTAATTACGAATTGAC
>CAZHSA010000527.1:0-2319 GCA_964535135.1 uncultured Kordia sp. | reverse complement strand
CATCGTCACATTCCTCTAAAGTCATTGGAGGAATTGCGATTGGCAGAGGATTAACAGCCAATGCAAAGTTTGTAATTGCATAACAATTGTTTCCTGTCTCTGTACTTTCAATTCTAACATGAATAACTTCGGCATTATTTCCTGTATAAGAAGCTGGATTTGGTATTGGGTTTACACCTGCATCTGCATCCGGTTGATTGTTATGAAACGTAATACTAAAGTCTGCAGGGTTTTGATTGTCTAAAATTGCTGCTTCTTGTGTTGTAAAATCAAAGTCTTCAACCATATTTGCATCGTCATCACAAGCCGCCATATTTGGAGGTTGATTCGCAATAGGCTGTGTGTTTATTTGAATATTAAATTGAGTAAAATCATTACAAGCAACATTTGCATCGTTTTCAATTCTCACATAGATTATTTGTGGGTTTGAGCCATTTGTGAATGCTGGATCTAGCGGATTTACATTATTGAGTGCATCATCCGAAGATGCATGATATGTGACTGTGAAATTAGCAGGATCTTGCGTTCCTAGTACTTGAATATCATTATCTGTAAGCAAGAAATTCGCTACATCATCATTTGCATCATCATCACATATTACAATATCTACAACTGTATTTGCCACGGGCTGTTCATAAACTTCCAAATCGAAGCTCGTAGTCGCAAAACACGCTCCTGAAACATCTTCTATTCTTACAAATATAGTTTCTGGATTTGGGCCATTTGTATACATGGTTGGAAGCGGATTCATATTCGTCTCCGCGTCATTAAGTGTAGGGTGATATGAAATATTGAACAAGGCAGGATCTTGTGCTAGCAATACATCGTTATTCACTAATGAAAGATCAAATTGAACATTAGGAACTCCTATTGGTGAGCACTCTACCAAATTATTTGGCTGATTTGCAACAGGCACTGGAGCAAACTCTACAACTATACTATCGGTAGAACTACAATTTTCAGAGACTGCTACTGTAACAGAATATGTTCCTGATGTTGTAACATCTAATGTAGGGTTTGTTTCTCCAACCAATTCTACTGAATCTCTAAACCAAGTATATGTTGCAGTGGCTACTGCTGATTGCGCATCAAGTGTAATAAAGTCGTTTCCACAAACTGGATTTCCTGTGGTAATCAATCTATCCAAACCTAAATCTAAAGAACCGATATCAAAACTTCCACCTTCCAAAAATACAGCAGAGTCAAATAACGAATCTCTATAATCTGATACTACAAGTTTGATAGTATACATTTGCCCAGGAATTACATCAGCTTGAGCCGTTAAAGCACGGGTTTGACCTTCGAATGCTGTAGAACCATTATTACTTCCTCCTGGATCATAAAATTGAGGAAAAGCAAATTCTCCTAAATCACCAGTTCCACATGTAGCCGTGTGAATGTTTATGATACTAGCCGGAATATTTGAATTTGGCAATAACGCAATATTTCTTCCTCCTAAATCTATATTCAAATCTGGAGTAGCTGGATTTGCATCATGATCATACGCATTTACGTCTGAAATTCCTGGTCCACTTAATATAAACGCAAAAGTATCTGCAAAATCACAAGGAAACGTACCTGTATACTCTTCAGAAGCTAATATGTAGCGAAAACTTATTCTATCTGACAGTGGAACAAACTCAAACTCAATAGCTGTTGCATTGAATGTATTTCCTCCATCAGCTAGTGCTACCAAATCTGAATCTCCTGCCCAAGCGCCACCGCCGAAACTCAACGTTCCACCATTAGCTGGTATCGCTGGAACACTTGAACTACTTAGAATGATTCCTTCTAAAAAAGGAAAATTAGCAGCTCCAGAATTAAAATAACCATAACTTTCAAAACCAAAATTAGCACCATTTTGCTCACCTGGAAGATTATCAACTCCACTATGGTTTGTTACTCGTATGTTGCTAGGTTCATTTCCACAAACATCTTGAAAGAGAACGTTTACGATTAAATCTTCTGGCGTACGAGTGTCGTCTACTGAGATTGTTTGTGAATATGCTTGATGCCCTATAAAAAACAATAGAACAAGTAGTATTTTTGCCCTCATAAAAAAATATTTCTGGTTAGTTTTGCTGTAGTTAATCTCAAATATATTAATAAGCAGATTAATCTATTACTTATTTAACAAAAAACAAGAGAAAAACCCTATCATCTTCTGTCATTTTTTTTCTTATTTATAACAAGACCGAAGCAATTTTTAACTTCGGTCTTGTTATATTATAATTTATCGTATTGAATGTTTAAATAAAAATTCTAATTATCTCTTCAATGTAAAATGATTGATAAATTCTTTTGGCGTTCCATCAAATG
>CAZHSA010000526.1:0-2327 GCA_964535135.1 uncultured Kordia sp. | reverse complement strand
TCTTGAAAACTGTTGACTGTAACAGGTCCGGGGGTTCGAATCCCTCTTTCTCCGCAAAACCCTTGTTAATCTTATGATTTTCAAGGGTTTATTTTTTTGGGTGTACAAATGGTTGACAGTTCTCAGTCAAATTCTACGCATCCACCATCTTGACTGGATTTTTTTCATCATCAATGGCAACAAACGTAAAAAAGCCGGTGACCACTTTGGTTCTTCCTTCTTTATACATGTTTTCCATAAAAATATCTACTTTCACTACACAACTGGTGTTTCCCACTTTTATAACTTTGGCAACTAACTCCACCAATGTTCCTTGCGGAATTGGTTCTGTAAAGTCAATTTTATCTGTAGAAACGGTGACCACTTTTTTTCGGCTAAAGCGTGTGGCGCAAATAAAAGAAGCTTCATCCATCATGTGTAAAGCCGTTCCACCAAACAACGTGTCGTAATGATTGGTAGTGTTCGGAAATACCGCTTTAAATATGTGAGTTTCAGAATTTTTGATGCGAGTCTCTATAGATGCGTTCATGAGTAATGGATTTTATTATCAAGCAATTGGTTTATTCTATGGCAAAAATCAACGTTCCTTTTCGGGTATTGTTTATTTTTGAAGAAATAAATTTGAAACTCAAAGATAGCGTATATGCAAATAATAGAAAGTCTAAAATGGCGATATGCCACGAAAAAGTTTGATGCCAATCGCTTTTTGGACGACAGTCAAATAGAAATCCTAAAAGAAGCTTTTAACCTTACTGCAACGTCTTATGGTTTGCAACCCATTCGTTTGGTGGTGATTAAAAACAAAGAATTGCAAGCGGAGTTGGTACCACATTCGTGGAATCAGAAGCAAGTAGTAGATGCTTCACATGTATTAGTTTTATGTATTGATACAAAGATTGATAGCGAAACTATTCAAAACTATTTTGAGCGCGTAAAAGCCATTCGCAATACACCAGACGAAATTTTAGCTCCTTTTAGAGAGTTTATGATTGATACGTTCTCAAAGAAAACAGCCGAAGAATTAAAAACTTGGGCGTCAAAACAAGCCTATATTGCTTTAGGAAACTTACTTACGGTTTGCGGTGCTGAAAAAATTGATTCGTGTCCGATGGAAGGGTTTATCCCAGAAAAATACGATGAAGTATTAGGCTTGGAAGCGCATGGACTTTCTTCTGTATTGGTGTTGCCTGTTGGACATAGAGCCGAGGACGATATGTTTTCTGATATGAACAAAGTGCGCAAGTCAATTGCAGAAAGTGTATTGGAATTGTAATATTTTGGCAAGATTGTTGTTTTAACACAAGAAACGTATATATTTGTTTTACGTTGAAACACTTTTACTTATGAAGAAACTACTGTTTTTAGCCGCTTTTTTTATTGGATTTTCCGTAATTGCGCAAGAAGATGTAAAGCTTACTTGGTTGACCGATTTTGAAGAAGCGAAGAAAATTTCCAAAAAGGAAAAAAAACCAATTCTCATTTATTTTACGGGAAGCGACTGGTGTCCACCGTGTAAAATGCTGAAAGAAGATTTCTTCTACACAGAAAAATTCAAAGAAAAATCGAAAGACTTTGTGTTGGTAATGGCAGATTTTCCAAGACGTATTGATATCATTACTGAAGATGTACGCCAGCACAATTTAAAACTTGCTAAGAAATACAATACCAAAAACAAGTTTCCAAACCTTGTTGCGGTAAATCATAAAGGAAAAGAATTGGACAACATTATGTCATACAATATGATGCGCGACACCAAAAGACATTATAAGTTTTTGGATAAGGTTTTAAAAAACTATTAAAAATATTCACATAAAAATAACCTCTTTTCTATACTTTTGTAGTTGGAAAAGAGGTTTTTCATTGTAATAAATATTGATCAACTAAAAATTAAATACTATGCCTGGATTTGAATTGTTTGGTGATGCCGAACGTAAAGAAGTACATGATGTATTAGATAGTGGTGTGTTGATGCGTTACGGATTTGACGGAATGCGGAATGGACACTGGAAAGCCAAAGAATTAGAACAAGCATTACAAGCTCAATTTAATGTACAGCATGCACAATTGGTTTCTAGCGGAACGGCAGCAGTTTCTGTAGCATTAGCTATTACTGGTATTGGAGCAGGCGATGAGGTTATTATGCCAACGTTTACGTTTGTAGCGAGTTTTGAAGCGATTATGATGTTGGGCGCAATTCCTGTGCTGGTTGATATTGATGATACACTTACGTTAGATCCGGAAGCGGTTCGCAACGCCATTACGCCAAAAACGAAGGCAATCATGCCTGTACATATGTGCGGAAGTATGGCAAACTTAGGCGAACTCAA
>CAZHSA010000525.1:0-2335 GCA_964535135.1 uncultured Kordia sp. | reverse complement strand
TGATAAAAATTCGATTAAATCATAAAAAAAGTAAGTCAAAAAATCATTCGTGAATTCGTGGTGAAAAAAAGAAGTTCAGTAGTTTGTAAGTTTACAAATACTAATGTTAGCATGTTAAATTTTAAAATAAAAACATCCCACAGCAGAAGCAAAGCGACCAACTCACAACCATCGAAGTAGAAATGTAAAATATAAAAGTATTTCAAACAGCAACCAAAATTCCACCACCTAACAATCTCATAAATAATTACTATCTTTCTATGCTATTTCAAGGTGAATAAAATTACCAAATAGAAAAAACTGAAATTGATCCATGCAGGAAATAAAAATTACGACAACACTTACGTGTTATGATCATGTAGAGGAGCTTCCTCAAAACATTCAAAAATTAATGGAACATGCGGTAGCAGCACGTAAAAAGGCGTATGCACCGTATTCTAACTTTAGAGTAGGTGCAGCTTTGCAATTGGAAAATGGAGCTGTAGTTACGGGTAATAATCAAGAAAATGCAGCCTATCCATCAGGACTTTGCGCGGAGCGTGTCGCTATATTTCACGCTGGTGCAGAGTACCCAAATGTCAAGATACAGCAAATTGCAATTACAGCCACTTCCGACAATCATATCAACAAAACGCCCATTCCGCCTTGCGGATCGTGTAGACAGTCCATTGCGGAATATGAAATGCGTCAAGATGCTGCGATCGAAATATATTTTATGGGCGGCGAAGGAAAAATCATGAAATCCAATTCCTTAAAAGATTTATTGCCGTTAGTTTTTGATAAATCGTATTTGTAAAACTTGAAAGAATTAACAAATTATATAAGAAGAAACGATTAAAAAATGGAATGCGAGTACAGATTATGTTTTCGATAACGTTTTCGAAAATATAATTCGTGTTAAAAGCACGATAATTTACCGCTACATTTTTTCACTTCTCATTAAAATAGTATTTTTGTTATTCATATATCGAACAAACAACAACAAATAATAAACCCTAAAATGGATTTGAGGTTTTCGAAAATCACAAAACCAACCAATTTGAAATAAATGGAAAAAATCACTAAAGAAGTATACCTCAAATGGTACGAGGATATGTTATTTTGGAGAAAATTTGAGGACAAACTTGCCGCTGTGTATATTCAGCAAAAAGTACGTGGATTTCTTCACTTATACAATGGTCAGGAAGCAGTATTAGCAGGATCATTGCATGCAATGGATTTGTCAAAAGATAAAATGATTACTGCCTACAGGAATCACGTACAGCCGATTGGAATGGGCGTTGATCCTAAAAAAGTGATGGCAGAATTGTACGGAAAAGCAACAGGAACTTCACAAGGCCTTGGAGGTTCTATGCACATTTTCGCACCAGACAATGGGTTTTATGGTGGACACGGAATTGTGGGAGGACAAATTCCACTAGGAGCAGGACTGGCTTTTGCTGACAAATACTTTAAAAGAGATGCTGTAACCTTATGTTATATGGGAGATGGTGCCGTGCGCCAAGGATCATTGCATGAAACGTTCAATATGGCAATGAACTGGAAACTTCCAGTAGTATTTATCTGTGAAAACAACGGATATGCTATGGGAACATCTGTTGAAAGAACAGCAAACCATACAGATATATGGAAACTAGGTTTAGGATATGAAATGCCTTGCGGACCTGTAGACGGAATGAACCCCGTAAAGGTTGCAGAAGCTATTCATGAAGCTGTAGAAAGAGCTAGACGTGGCGATGGACCAACATTCCTAGAAATGAAAACCTATCGTTACAGAGGGCATTCTATGTCAGATGCTCAAAAATACAGAACAAAAGACGAAGTAGAAGAATACAAAAAAATTGATCCAATAACACAAGTAAAAGAAATTTTATTGGAAAAAAAATATGCTACAGAAGACGAAATTGCAGAAATGGACAAACGTGTAAAAGCGTTGGTGAAAGAATGTGAAAAATTCGCAGAAGAATCACCTTATCCAGACAAAAGTCTCATGTACGACGCAGTGTACGAACAAGAAGATTATCCATTTTTACCTCATAAACTATAAGCTATGGCAGAAGTAATTAATATGCCGCGTCTTAGCGACACGATGGAAGAAGGAACCGTTGCTACTTGGCTTAAAAAAGTAGGCGATAAGGTTGAAGAAGGAGATATTCTTGCCGAAATTGAAACTGACAAAGCTACTATGGAGTTTGAATCCTTTAACGAAGGTGTGTTATTGCACATCGGGATTGAAGAAGGAAAAACAGCACCTGTAGATACATTGCTTGCTATTATTGGCGAGGAAGGAGAAGATATTTCAGGACTTTTAAATGGCGGTGGAAATGATTCCGCT
>CAZHSA010000524.1:0-2366 GCA_964535135.1 uncultured Kordia sp. | reverse complement strand
TAATTCCGTCAGATGAATCTCCTGTAACCCAAGATGAGTTCAATCCACCTTTAAAACCAAAAGAAATTTTTTGCGCATTGGCCGTAAATCCAATACAAAGTAATACGAAAAGAATACTAATTTTTTTCATGTAAAATCGTTTTTAAATTGTTTGTTAATGTGATTACGAATGTATTAAATACGGAGAATTAGTTAAAATATTTTTGCATAAAAAAAGGAAGCCAAATTGACTTCCTTTTCTTTAATGATATGTTTGTTTGGATTATAGTCCGAACGCAACGCCTAAACCAATTGTGTCGAAGCTTCCTCCGTCAAGAGAAATTCCTGTGTACGATAAGTTTACGCTAACTTTTTCAGATACGTTGTATCCAACTTTTGGGCGGTAGTAAAAACCTCCGTCGTTACCATCGTTGATTCCAACTGCATACCCTAAGTCAGCTCCAACAAAGAAATCGTCAGTTAAACTGTAACGAGCAGCACCAGCGATTGGAATGAATTGAGCATCTTCAGCTTCAACTGTAGTTGTGATACCGAATACAGTAATTGATTGCTCATCACCAAATGCATTTGTGAAACCAGTTGCAACACCCGCGTCAAACTTATCAGATACATTCCATAAGTATGCTGCGTCTAGTCCAACACTAAAAGTATACAAATCTCCAGCATCACCAATTGGTAAAGCTCCGTTGATTCCTACTTCAAATTTTCCGTCTTGTGCATTTGCTGTAAATACCATAGCAAAAACTGCTACTACTGCTAAAATAGTTTTTTTCATTTTAAATAGTTTTTTAATTAATTCGAGTACAAAAATCTGCTTTTTTATAATTTAACTTACATTTGTTAACGAATTATTAACACTGAAAAATAGCAGAATTTTTATAAATATCTGAATTTCAAATGTTTAAAATTTAACAAATTGATCTAAAAATTTGATTTTTTTATGAAATGGACGCATGCACTTAGGGATTTTACTCATTTTTTGAAGATCGAACGCGGTTTATCAAAAAACACTATTGTTAATTATTCGCACGATATTGAGAAGTTAATTCGATATTTAGAAAGCAGTAAACTAAGTGATACACCTTTGTCTATTGACGAAGCAACTGTACAAGGCTTTATTTATGAAATTGCAAAAGTGCTCAATGCGCGCTCGCAAACACGTATTATTTCTGGGTTGAAAAGTTTTTTCACCTATTTAGTGTTTGAAGAGTATCGAAAAGACAATCCGATGGAAATGATTGAAGCGCCCAAAATTGGCAGAAAACTTCCAGATACTTTAGCGCTTGAAGATATTGAAAAACTGATTAACGCAGTTGATTTGAGTTCTTCGGAAGGACATCGCAATAAAGCGATTATTGAAACTTTATATGGTTGCGGTTTACGCGTAAGCGAATTGGTAAATTTAAAGTTGTCTGATTTGTTTTTTGAGGAAGGATTCATCCGAGTAACGGGAAAAGGTGATAAACAGCGTTTTGTACCTATTGGTCCCATTACTCAAAAGTATATAAATATATATGTAAAAGAATCGCGTCCTTTTGTAAAGGAAGTTCCTGAATTTAGTGATACCGTTTTTTTGAATCGACGCGGAAAGCAACTCACGCGCGTTATGATTTTTACCATAATCAAGCGGCTTGTGGAAAAAATTGGTTTAAAAAAGAACGTGTCACCACACACCTTTCGTCATTCGTTTGCCACGCATTTACTGGAAAATGGAGCCGATTTGCGTGCCATACAGCTTATGTTAGGCCATGAAAGCATCACTACGACCGAAATTTATATGCATGTCGATAGAAAGCATTTGGCGGATATTATGGGAAAATTTCACCCAAGAACATAAAAAAACAGCAACCTTTTTATAAAGATTGCTGTTTTTCTTCTTTTCCATGTATTACGATTTTAACAGGTTTTCCAACATTCCTTTACGGAACTTTTTTTGCCTACAAAAATGCTGTTACAGTAACACATGAAAGAAGTGGCTACGGAGGACTCTTTTCCTCCGCTGGCTTGGATTTGCTCTACTTTCGTAAGTGCATCAACGCCAGTTAGATTCAAGATTTTCTTTAACATGTGGGAACTATTTAGGTTATATATTAAAAATAGCCATAAATTCTCCCATTGCGTCATTGGTTTGCCATAAACAATAAACGTGAATACCGTAGTTAAGAAAACTTTGGCATTCACGTTTTATAATGAATTGAATATTTTTTGAGTGCTTATTTTGCGATATTTACCGCTCTAGTTTCACGAATTACCGTGATTTTCACTTGACCAGGATAGGTCATATCTGTTTGAATTTTTTGTGAAATATTGAATGACAATTCTGCTGCTTTTGCATCGTCTACTTTTTCGCTTTCTACAATCACACG
>CAZHSA010000523.1:0-2367 GCA_964535135.1 uncultured Kordia sp. | reverse complement strand
TGGCTGTAAGATGTATTGATCTAGCAACCAGTTTAATGGTACTGTAATCGCTAATACGAAGATTACTGCAGCTCCAAGTCCAACAGCAGTCGTTACTTTTTTAGATACAGCTAAGTAAGAACACATTCCTAAGAACGTAGCAAATACCATGTTATCTATGAATATTGATTTGAAAAATAATTCTATATGTTCCATATATTTTAGTATTGAGTCTTGAGTTGTTAGTATTGAGAAGTCTTAATTCTCATGTCTAATAGCTCACTACTATTTTTTAGTCTTCTATTAACGCTTTATTTCTTGAACGTTGTATCCAAATAATAATTCCTACTACGATTAATGCCATTGGTGATAATAACATGAATCCGTTGTTTTCATAGCCAAACGCATACACTCCTGTTTTTGCTACAGGGTCTCCTAATACTTGCATTCCTAATAAGGTTCCTGAACCTAAAAGTTCTCTAAAAAATCCTACAATGATTAAGATAACTGCATATCCAAGTGCGTTTCCAATTCCGTCTAAGAATGATCTCCATGGGCCATTTCCTAAAGCAAATGCTTCAAATCGTCCCATAATGATACAGTTTGTGATAATCAAACCTACGAATGCTCCAAGTGTTTTACTCAACTCGTATGCATATGCTTTTAGCACTTGATCTACAATAATTACGAGTGTTGCCACTACAATTAGCTGTACAATGATTCGGATTTTTGAAGGAATGATGTTTCGCATCAAAGAAATGACAACGTTACCAATTCCCATTACAAAAAGTACGGAAATAGACATTACGATGGATGCTTCTAGCTCTGCTGTAATAGCCAATGCCGAGCAGATTCCCAATACTTGAATTGTAATGGGGTTATTGTCCGTTAAAGGATCTAATATTAACTTACTATCTTTTGCCATGGCTTATCCTTTATTTTTTAAGTTCTTAAAATATGGTACGTACAACCTTAAATCTTTTTTGATCATGGCTGAAACACCGTCGCCTGTAATAGTTGCTCCTGCAATTGCATCAACTTCGTAGTCTTCTTTGTCTTTATTGGTAGGATCGGCATTTGTTTTTGAAACCGTAATTCCTTTGAAACTACCTGAATCTGTTAGTAAATGCTCTCCTGAAAAGTCGTCCATGAAATAACGTTGTTTGATGTTAGCTCCTAATCCTGGTGTTTCTCCCTTGTGATCGAAATATACACCTTGCACTACCATATTTTCGTCCATGGCAACATATCCCCAAATAGCATCCCAAAGTCCTTTTCCTCTAATTGGAGCGATGTAGAATTTATTCCCATCTTTTTCACCTACAAATAATGGCAATCTTCTAGCTTTTCCAGCTTTTGCTCTGGTTTGCTCTTTTTTGACATCTATTAAATACGCTTGGTCGTCTTGTTTTACTTCTCCATTTTCAATAACAAGCTGCTCTTTGATGTATTTTTTAAACAACTCTGGAGCTTCTTTTGTAGAAACAAAGGTTGCGCTTCCAGCTTCGTTATTATTAACACCCATTGCATACAGAATATTCTGTTGCTTTTCTAAACGCTCATTTTCTGCGATCATTGGTCTGAATGTAGAAGCTAAATACGCTAATATTGCTCCCACTACCAACACCATTCCAATGGCGAATATAACGGTATATGAATTTTTATCTGTTCTTTTTTCCATCGTTAAGCTGTTTTTACTTTTAGACGTTTCATTCTTTTCTTCACGTTCGATTGAACCACGTAGTGATCAATGGTTGGTGCAAATACATTCATCAATAATATTGCTAAGAATACACCTTCTGGATAGGCTGGATTGAATACTCGAATCATAATTGAGATAAAACCAATTAAGAAACCGTAAATCCATTTCCCTTTATTCGTTTGCGAGGCGGTTACTGGATCGGTAGCCATGTACACTGCTCCAAAAAGTATACTTCCTATGATTAAATGTTGCCAGAACGGAACACTCATTAATCCGTAAAACTTACTCGATTCTCCGATGATTCCTGCATCTACAACTCCGTTAAAGATTAATCCCATCACTAAGGCACCAATTACAGTACTTAGCATGATTCTCCAGCTTCCGATTTTCGTAAAGATTAAGAATAATGCTCCAAAGATGATTAAGAATTTAGACGTTTCTCCAACTGATCCTGGAATTAATCCCCAGAACATATCTGAATATGAATATAAGTCTGCAGCTCTTTCTCCGTAAGTGGTTACAATTTCAGAACCTCCGTTGGTTCCTGCAATCGTTAATTCTTGTGCTGATTTTGCATAATATCCTAAGATAGTTTCTCCTGAAATGGCATCAACATTTTGTCCAGCCGCAATTAGTTGATCTCTTTCTACAGCTTCACTCACCCATACTTTATCTCCTGACATCCA
>CAZHSA010000522.1:0-2375 GCA_964535135.1 uncultured Kordia sp. | reverse complement strand
TCTTTGTGCGAGCAAAGAAAACGAAAATAAAAACCTGATATTTAGAGTTTTACACTATTGAAGTGAGTTTTTATAAATTTAGTTTGAATGAAACTTATGTCGAATTCCCATTGGTTTATAACAATTCCAAAATCCGTTCTAACGCCATTCCGCGCGAGCCTTTAATGAGTAATGTACTGTTTTGTATTGCTGGAAATTGATCTTTTAAAGCTTCAAAAGTAGTGTGAATGCTTATTTTAGGATGACTACTTTTTGTAATGCCAAAGTTTTCTCCTACCAAATAAATATGATCAATGTGTAAAGAAGTAGCATATTCGTTGATGAATTGATGTTCTACTGCGGCACTTTCGCCCAATTCAAACATATCTCCCAAAAAAGCAATTTTTGACGCATCGCTGAGGTTTGAAAAATTATCCAAAGCGGCTTTCATGCTTGTTGGATTAGCGTTATAGGCGTCTAAAATAATTTTATTAGATTTTTTATGGATGATTTGCGATCGGTTGTTAGAAGGGATATATGCTTCTATGGCGTCTTTTATATCAGCAAGAGTGACTTCAAAATACGTTCCGATGGCAACCGCAGCGGCAATGTTTGAAAAATTGTAGGCGCCAATCAATTGACTTTGTATTTCAATATCATTTACTACCGCTTTTACCATTGGATCAGCACTTACAAATTCAATCGTAAGATTGTGTGATTCATTGCTTCCAAATGTATAATTTTTAGCATCTCGCGTTCGTGCTACTTGTTTTGGATCGTCACCATTGACAAAGATGAATTTATTGTTTGCCTTTAAATGATCATACAGTTCGCTTTTTCCTTTAATGACACCTTCAATACCGCCAAAACCTTCTAAATGTGCTTTTCCAAAATTTGTAATATATCCGTAATCTGGAGCTGCAATATTGCTCAGAAAGGCAATTTCTTTTTGATGATTTGCGCCCATTTCTACAATTCCGATTTCTGTACCAGCATGCATAGAAAGTAAAGTGAGCGGTACGCCAATATGATTGTTTAAGTTTCCTTTGGTAGCAGTTGTTGTATATTTTTTTGAAATAACTGCGTTGATCAATTCTTTTGTGGTTGTTTTGCCATTACTTCCTGTTAATGAAATGATGGGAATATTTAATTGTTTTCGGTGATAGTTTGCCAGTTGTTGCAATGTTTCTAATACATCTGACACAAGCATAGTTTGTTCGCTTGTTTTGTATGCTTGTTCATCAATAACAGCAAATGCGGCTCCTTTTGTTAAGGCTTCTTCTGCATATTTGTTTCCGTTAAAATTTTCACCCTTAAGTGCAAAAAAAATACAGTTCGGTGTAATGTTTCTTGAATCGGTAGCTATTATTGGGTGTTTTTGAAATTTGGCGTATAAATCTTGAATCATTCGTGTAGCATTAAATAAAAACATATCAAAACGAAAAAAAAGCCCTGAGATGTCAGGGCTTTTATATTCTGGAACACATAAAAGTGTATTATTTTCTAGGACTCTTTCTGCCTTGTGCTTTTGAACCAACTCTAGACATCGCGCATCTAAACCCGATGTAAGAAGTTGCCATATATTCTGGGAAAGCTCTTCTTTGTGCAGGATCAATCCAGTAAGCTCTGTCTTTCCATGAACCACCTTTGTATACACGTACATTATCGTCAATTAATGTAGTTCTTGAGTTAGACTTGTCATACTGTCTTACCATTCCTGTTGAGTCTTTTTCTACTAAGTGTTTTGGAGCGTTGTACATACGCTTTGCGTCCATTTCTCCATTTTCTTCATCTTCTTCACTGAATAAATCGTAGTGTCTAGAAGAAGAAACATCTCCATCACGGTAGTTTCTGTTGTCAGACTTATCAAAGTTTGTTCTTAAGTATGTTTCGTTTTCGTCAATAGGAATTTCAGATAATTGACCAGGAAGGTTTCTTGCTACGATTCTACCGTTTGCTAATGTATCATAAGTAACAGTTGCTGTGGTAACAATTTCAGATTTTCCTTCTTGGTTTATTTTGTTCTTCGTGTACACATTACCACGGTAGTAGTTAAAGTCACTTGCTTCATCATCTACAATTGGACGATACACATCAGCAACCCATTCTGCAACATTTCCTGCCATATCATACAATCCAAAATCATTTGGAGGATATGATTTTACGCGAGCAGTAATATCTGCACCATCATCTGACCAACCTGCAATTCCTCCATAATCACCTTTCGATTGCTTGAAGTTTGCTAACTGATCTCCACGTCTTTTTCTGTTTCCGCTTCTTGTGAATTCTCCTTTCCAAGGATATTTCTTTCTACCACGTACATTGTTATATTCACGTAAACCATCTAAGCCTTTTGCAGCATATTCCCACTCAGCTTCTGTTGGTAAACGATATTC
>CAZHSA010000521.1:0-2378 GCA_964535135.1 uncultured Kordia sp. | reverse complement strand
AGAGCCAAGAGCCAAGAGCCAAGAGCCAAGAGCCAAGAGCCAAAAATATTCGTGAATTCGTGGTAAAAAACACAAGAGTAAGCAAAACAAATTAACAGATTGACAAATAACGAATCAACAAAAAACAAAACATGGAAAAAAAAGTAACGCCTAGAGGCGCGTATCCACATACCAAACGTGTGGGCGATTTTATATTTGTTTCAGGAACAAGTTCACGCCGACCAGATAATTCTATTGCAGGTGTAGATATCATTGACGAAATGGGCACGAAACACCTAAACATTACAACACAAACGCGCGAAGTTTTAAAAAACATTGACAAAAATTTACAAAGTGTAGGCGCAAGTCTCGCTGATGTAGTAGATGTGACTTCGTTTTTGGTCAATATGAATGACTTTGCAGGCTACAATGCAGCTTATGGAGAATTTTTTGACAAAGCTACAGGTCCAACTCGAACTACAGTTGCTGTTCATCAATTGCCACACCCCGATTTGGTGATAGAAATTAAAGTTATGGCATATAAAAAGCAGTAAATGAAAAAGGTATTCTTTATTTTATGTATCATATTTAGTTGCAAAATTTTTGCTGTAGATGCAGGATATGCATATCGTTTTTATATAAATGTTGAAACGAATCAGGGAGAACAGTATGCTGGATATACGTACTTTTATTATGAATACAAATACGATGAACATAAAGAAAATATACTTTCCTATCTCACTAAAAAACCCAATAAAGAGTTACTTATATACCCGAATGTTATCTCGGTAAATGCAAAACGTGATAATGTCGATTTTACATTAATGGGAACTCAAATCAAAATTGATTTCAGTAAGATAGTAGAAATAAAATTGGTTGATGCTTTAAGATTTAAGGTCGGAAATAGAATCAAAGAACTCACAAAAGCTGAATTTCAACTCATAAAAACAACCCAAGCAAAATTTAAAGTAATTGAAGATATAAACCTATATGAAAATATAAAATTTATACTTTTTACTTGGGATGAAAATAAAGAACTCTCAAAAATCAAAGCTGAAATTGCAAAAGAGATTAAGAAGCAATGGAAACGTTTCATAGACACAGAAAGTGTTCAATCTGAAAAATTCAATACATTTATGAAAACGCTGAAAGAAAACCTTCTAACAAAAAATATTTTACTAATAGAATTTGCAGAAGCACTCTAATAATGAAAAAAATTCTCAATTACATCAACGGAAGCTATGTAGCACCCAAAAGCAATGAGTGGATTGATAATTACAATCCTTCAAACGGTGAAATATATGGACAAATTCCAAATTCATCTGCCGAAGATGTTGAAGCCGCTTACGAAGCCGCTAAAGCAGCATTTCCAAGTTGGTCAAACACGACAATTGAAAAACGGAGTGCTATTTTACATAAAATTGCTGCTCTCATTCAGGAAAACTTGGCAGACTTAGCACATGCAGAATCTTTAGACAATGGAAAACCGTTGAGTCTTGCTACACAAATTGACATTCCGAGAGCCACGAGCAACTTCAAATTCTTTGCACAAGCCATCACACAATTTTCAAGTGAAGCGCATGAAAGTGTTGGATTGAATGCCATGAATTTCACTCTGCGTCAACCAATTGGCGTTGTAGGTTGCATTTCTCCTTGGAATTTACCGTTGTATCTCTTTACATGGAAAATTGCACCTGCACTTGCTACAGGAAATACTGTAGTTGCCAAACCGAGTGAAGTCACGCCGATGACAGCATATCTATTAGGTGAAATCTGTACCAAAGCAGGTTTGCCAAACGGCGTATTAAACATTGTACACGGATTAGGACATACGACGGGACAAGCCATTACGGAGCATCCCAACATAAAAGCCATTTCTTTTACTGGCGGAACGGCAACAGGAGCGCACATTGCTAGGACAGCCGCGCCAATGTTTAAAAAGCTTTCGCTGGAATTGGGAGGAAAAAATCCAAACATCATCTTTGCAGATTGTGATTATGACGAAATGTTGAAAGTGACAGTACGTTCTTCGTTTGCAAATCAAGGGCAGATCTGTTTATGCGGATCACGTATTTTTGTAGAAAGAAGCATCTATGAACAATTCAAAACGGACTTTGTAGCACGCGTGAAACAACTCAAAGTAGGAAATCCGTTTGAGGAAACGACCAAAGTAGGCGCTTTAGTTTCCAAGCCGCATTTAGAAAAAGTAAAATCATACATAGACATTGCTAAAGAAGAAGGAGGAACCGTTTTATGTGGCGGAAATGAAGTAACTGTCGCAGGTTCTGAAAACGGATACTATTTACAACCAACCGTTATTGAAGTATCAACTGATCAATGTCGCGTAAATCAAGAAGAAATATTTGGGCCTATTGTGACGATCATGCCGTTTGATACGG
>CAZHSA010000520.1:0-2380 GCA_964535135.1 uncultured Kordia sp. | reverse complement strand
TGTATTGTGTAGAATAATCTATCTACTTTTTAATGAATTGTTTTTTATCAAACAGTACCAAAATGGCTCCTATTGTAAATCCACTTAAAAGTCCACCAAAATGTGCTGTATTGTCAACGCCATTAGAAAGAATTCCAAACAAAAGACTTATTCCTCCAAAAACTCCTAATACGATCCACGCAGGAGTACGTTCGTATTTTGGGTACGCTTTGAACACTAAAAGTGCTAACAGCAAACCGTTTAATCCAAAAATAGCTCCAGAAGCACCGACACCAACCGTATTTTCATGCCAATAGATACTTGCCAAACTCGCTATAATTCCACAGACTAGATAGATAGTTGCTAGCTTTATGGCACCAACAATATGTTCTAATAACATCCCCATAAATGCAAGGCCAACCATATTCATACAGAAATGTGCTAATCCGCCATGAATAAATATTGCAGAGAGCAATCGCCAATACTCACCATTTAGAACTTCTGCTCTTCTATTTCCACCAATTTCGAGTAATTCTTGCGGTGTTGGCGATATAAAATTGAGTCCATACAAAAGCATCGCTACAAAAACTGCTACATTTAAAAGAATTAAAATGGCACTTGCTTTATGTGCTCCTGTTGGATTTAAAAAATTCAAAATATCTTTTACGTCATCATCACGAAGCGGTTTTTTTTGCTGGAAACGTTTCCATTCTTCTTCATCAATTTTAGGAATAAGAATCATGATCAACAGGACAAAAACACCAATACCAAACGCGCCAAAAATCCATGGAAATGTATTACCAAGTCGTTCGTTAAACGCTTCTTTTTTAGGAATCAATACAATTTGTTCTTTGAGATTTTTGTTGGGATATGCTTCTTTAATTGCGTTTACATAGCCGTCTTTATCATCGGAATATCCTACTTTTTCAAAATAGCGGATATCTTGGAAGTTATACTTATTAAATTTCTCTTCAGAAGACCTTATAAATATGTTGTATTTCCAGTTTTTCTTTTGTTCAGTTTCGCTATTGCGAATTTGTTTAGTGTACTCAACTCCATACCAAACATTATCTACAAACTTGAAAGGACATGCAAAATATATATGGAAATTTAAGTTTTCATTATTGCGCCCGGAAACTCTAGAATTTACGTATGGTAAACTGGCATTCTGATTCACTTTGAATGCAGCAATTGAAAAGTATTTTTCATTTTTTAGGTTTTGAATTTCTGCAATAGAAGACACTTCTTTTAAATCGTATACACTTTTTACAAGATAATTTTGGCTCATTGCCAATGGAATACCTATGGCAAGTGCCATGATCATTTGATAGAAAAAATGTCCATTATCTCTTTTCCCGCGAATATTCAATATTCGAGTTCTTCTACGAAGAAAAACAAGCACTGAAATTCCAGCAAGTGTAAGAGGAATCCAAAGGTCTAACAAATCTTCTTTTAATGGTAAGAATCCTAATTTTATATCAAAGAACCAACGAAAAACAGTATAGCTCACAATCGTTCCTATAGAAACTAATAAAAAAGGTAGAAATATGTACTTAAGTTTTATGTGGATGTTTTTCAAACTACTGGAATTATTGTTAAGTGGTGCCTTATATATTTAGTATTGGTATCGTTTTCGATAATACGTTACATAAATAACGAGAAAAAGCATTTGTATTCACGCTAGTTCAACTTGTTCTCAAAATTGAGTTTCAAATAGTAAATCGTACTATTAAAAAACTCAGTAAAATATTTTAAGAAGGCTGTCTTAAAAGTTATGAAAGCCGTCATTCTGTACTTGATCCAGGATATTATAAAGCTGATTTTCAACTGTTATGAGAAACCGAATCAAGTTCGGTTTGACGAATTTTTGGTTTTTAAAACGATCTTTAGTTCAACTTACAACTTTGAGTGCGTCTTCGACTTCTTAAAGTTGAGTTTCAAACTATCAAATCGCACTATTAAAAACCGAAGTGGAAAATTTGATAAGATCCCGCTATACAGCGGGATTAGTTCAACTTACAACTTTGAGTGCGTCTTCGACTTCTCAAAGTTGAGTTTCACTAAAAAAAGCCGTAATCTTTCGATAACGGCTTTCTAAAAATATAAAAAAGTCGGTTTTTTATAAATTTTCCTCTTTCATTGTGATCACGTTCAATGCAACATCTGCTTCGTTTGCTTCTTGTGCATTGACTTGAATGATATTTTTGTTTACTTCTTCAGCAGTGGCTGTTTCATCTGAATGTCCTCCTAAAATTGGCGCAATAACCAATCCGATTAAACATGTCAATTTGATTAAGATGTTCATTGATGGCCCTGAAGTATCTTTGAATGGATCACCAACAGTATCACCAGTTACCGCTGCTTTGTGTGCATCAGAACCTTTGTAAGTCATTTCTCCGTT
>CAZHSA010000519.1:0-2386 GCA_964535135.1 uncultured Kordia sp. | reverse complement strand
ATAAAATTAAGGGATGCAAATATATAATTAATTAGATAATATTTATGTTCTAATTGATTAAAATTTAACGATATAAACATTTATTTTTGCGTATTATTTTGATTTGATGAACTTTTCTAAAGAAATTATACGTTGGTATTTGCAAAATAAACGCGATTTACCATGGCGAAAAACGAAAGATCCATACCGAATTTGGCTGTCCGAAATCATGCTGCAACAAACCCGCGTGGCTCAGGGACTTCCTTATTATGAGAAGTTTACGGAAGCATTTCCTACTGTATACGATCTGGCGAAAGCCGAAGAGTCACAAGTGCTCAAACTTTGGCAAGGATTAGGCTATTACTCGCGTGCGCGCAATTTGCATTACACCGCAAAAGATATTGTAGATAATTATAACGGACAGTTTCCAAGTACATATAAGGAACTTTTGAAGCTAAAAGGTGTTGGCGATTATACCGCAAGTGCTATTGCCTCTATTTGTTTTGATGAAGTAGCACCTGTAGTGGATGGAAATGTGTATCGGGTTTTGGCGCGTTATTTTAATATAGATATTCCTATTAATAGTACAGCAGGTGTTAAAAAGTTTAAAGAACTTGCATTTGAAGTGATTGACCATGAAACACCAGCAGACTTTAATCAGGGAATTATGGAGTTTGGCGCGGTACAATGCAAACCACAAAGTCCATATTGTATTATTTGTCCGTTGCATGAAAGCTGTGAAGGACTAAAAGAACAACGCGTACACATGCTGCCTGTAAAGCTAAAAAAGACAAAGGTAAAACATCGTTGGTTCAATTATATAGTTGTCGTTTCAAACCAAACTGAGACGCTTCTGGAAGAACGAAAAGGAAAAGGTATTTGGCAAGGATTGTATCAATTTCCATTGCTGGAAACGGAAAAAGCTGTAGACGATATTACTTCGCATCGCACAGAAATAGAAAAAATGATTGGTCTTAACGACTTTTCTATTACATCATTTAATAAAACAGCGAAAATTCACAAATTATCACATCAACACTTGCATACCACATTTTGGATCATAGAAACGACCGAGAATTTAAAAAATGGTATACTTTTGCAGGAAATTAGAAAATACCCAGTACCGATTCTTATTGGAAACTTCATAGAAGAATTCAATTTTTAATCGTTTTTTAGTACATTTGATTATACACATAAATTTTACACAATGAGCGGAACACTAAATAAAGTAATGTTGATAGGGCACTTGGGCGATGAGGTAAAAATGCACTACTTTGAAGGTGGCGGTTGTATTGGACGTTTTCCGATAGCAACCAACGATTCGTATACCAATAAACAAACTGGCGAACGTGTTGTAAATACAGATTGGCACAATGTTGTTGTACGTAATAAAGCCGCAGAAATTTGTGAAAAATACTTAAGTAAAGGCGACAAAGTATATGTAGAAGGTCGTTTGAAAAACCGACAGTGGCAAGGCGAAGATGGAAATACACGCTACACGACGGAAATTCAAGTCACTGATTTTACATTTTTGACTACAAAAAAAGAATCGCAATCCAATGCAGGTGCACCAGCTTCTGCAAATACAACTACGAATCATCCAACTGCGCAACCAACGCAGACAGTACAACAACCGCAGCAGCAAACGCCGGTTGATGACAACGATGATCTGCCATTTTAATCGAAGTATAATTAATCAGTTAGATTTTGGATCCGGAACCCAGTTTATTCATCTTTTTAGCAACTTTTGAAAGTCTCGATATCTTCAAGATTGTGTTTTTTGGTGTCTTATTATTGTGTTCTGCTTTAATTTCGGGTGCGGAAGTTGCGCTCTTTTCATTATCACAAACAGATATTAATGAAGCTGAAGAATCAAAGGCTGCAAGCTTGCGACTGGCAGCAAAATTACTTCGAAAACCCAGAAGATTACTAGGAACTATTTTGGTTGCCAATAACTTTATCAATATTGCAACAGTGTTGTTATTTGCTTCTTTTAGTGATACCTTTTTTGATGGAATTACCACAACTTGGCTTCGCTTGATGATCGAAATTGGCGTTGTAACCTTTTTAATTTTACTTTTTGGAGAAATTCTTCCGAAAGTGTATGCTAGTAGAAACAAACACAAGTTTTCCGCCATGATGGCATTTCCGCTGAATGTACTCGATAAACTTTTTGCGCCAATTAGTATGCCGATGAGTTTTGTATCTGGATTGATTCAGAATAAATTAGGAAAAAAACGTTCCAATCTTTCAGTAGACCAGTTGTCACAAGCGTTAGAGCTAACTTCTGAAGATGAAACTACGAAAGAAGAGCAGAAAATTTTACAAGGAATTGTGTCTTTTGGAAATACAGATACCAAGCAAGTCATGCAACCGCGAATGGACGTTTTTGCGTTGAAAGAAGGCA
>CAZHSA010000518.1:0-2388 GCA_964535135.1 uncultured Kordia sp. | reverse complement strand
TTGTAAAAGATTTACCTAAAAGTATTGACACTAATATTGGAGATAGCGGTAATAAATTAAGTGGAGGACAAAAGCAACGTTTAAGTATTGCCAGAGCCGTTTTAAAGAATCCACCAATTATGATTTTGGATGAAGCGACTTCTGCCCTAGATACTGAAAGCGAACGTTTGGTACAAGTTGCCTTAGAGAATATGATGAAGAATAGAACGTCAATCGTGATTGCACACCGTTTATCTACCATTCAAAATGCAGACGTGATTGTAGTGATGCAAAAAGGAGAAATTATTGAACAAGGAACGCACGAAGAATTGATCCGCAATAATAAAGTCTACACGAAACTGGTGCAAATGCAATCTATTTAGAAATTGAAATTAAAGTTCATCTAAAAATCTATTTTTCAAATCATTACAAAAAACTTAATAAATTTTTACCTTTAGATTAAACTTTTAGTCATTCAAAACGTCTAAAGATAAAAGCTTACAAATTTGAATGCAGTAGAAACCAATCTTATTGATGACTTGAAGAATCCGAAAACGCAAGAAAAAGCGTTTCGACAACTGGTGTCTATCTATAAAGAACGTTTGTATTGGCACATTCGTCGTATGGTGACAAGTCACGATGATGCGGATGATGTGCTTCAAAATACATTCATTAAAGTATTTCGAAGTATTCACAATTTTAAAGGTGATAGCAAGTTGTATTCTTGGATGTATCGAATTGCCACGAATGAATCTATTACGTTTATCAATCAACGGGCAAAAAAAGCTGGAATTTCATCGGAAGAGTTACAAGACCACTTGGTGAACAATTTAACAGCAGATGTATATTTTGAAGGTGAGGAAATTCAATTGAAATTACAAAAAGCAATTGCAACGTTGCCGCAAAAGCAACAACTAGTATTTAATATGAAGTATTTTGACGATTTGAAATATACCGAAATGAGTGAAGTTTTAGATACTTCGGTTGGAGCTTTGAAAGCTTCGTATCATCATGCCGTCAAAAAGATAGAAAGTTTTTTAACGAATTAAACCTTTTACGTATTTTAGAGTCAAATTACTGTGAAAAATAACGAATTACATACCAAGAAAACAGGATTTCAAACGCCAAAAGATTATTTCGACACGTTTGAAGATCGTCTTTTTGAACGTATGCAAACCGAAGCTGTGATTCCGAAAAAAACAGGTTTCACAACACCTGACGCGTATTTTGACAACTTGGAAGACAAACTTTCTAATGAATTGTTTACGGCAAATCAGGAAACTAAGATCATTCCGCTACAGCGAAAAAGAACATATATTCAATATCTTAGCTATGCTGCCGCTGCTTGTATTATGTTGCTCATTGCGCTAAATTTTATAAATACGCCTAACGATCCTCTTACAATTAAAGACATGGCAAGTAGCGAAATTAACACGTTCATTGAAAATGATTTAATCGCGTTAAATAATTACGATTTAATAAATGTGTACGAAGAGGAAAATGTGGATATCAATACGCTTTTTGACGTAAATTTAAGCGAAACAGAAACGATAGATTATTTAGAAAACTCAGCAGATCCATACGAATTGCTACTTGAACAATAAACGAATATGAAAAGATATATTACTATAGTACTGGTATGTTTTGGTCTTTCTTTAGGAATGGCACAAGATGACAACGTACGAGAAAAAATAAAGAAATTAAGAATTGCTTACTTTACAGAGAATTTAGATTTAACTGCGGAAGAAGCACAACAGTTTTGGCCTGTGTACAATGCGTATGATGATGTAAATCATAAACTTCGCGTACAAGATTTGAACAAAATTAAGCGAGAAATCAAGTCTAATGAAAATATGTCAGAAGCCAAAGCGACAGGACTTTTAGACAGAATTCAAGCTATTGAAAAGCAAGTGTATGAAAATGGCGTTAGCTTAATTAATAAGCTACGTAAATTTCTACCGGCAGCAAAAATTATACGATTAAAGAAAGCAGAACGCGACTTTAATAAAAGATTAATGAAACAATTTCGCGACAAGCGTGGAAGACGAAAATCAATGCCCTAAAAAACCTAGGATATTTATATTCAAAACCCAGCATTGATTAGAAAAGAGCAATTCCCTCAAAAGAAGTGCTCTTTTTGTTTTTTATAGAAGATACTTAGTTCATATTAAACCTTTTCGAAAAACTTCAGTCTAAGAAGTATATAGCAAAAAACAAGTGATGAATGTCACTGTTTATAATTTTGGTGATTGGTAAAAGGAGTGTTGAAAAATGCTCCTTTTTTTGTTTGAATGAACCTCAATTCGATCTAAGATAGATTCAAATAAAATTTTTAGTATCCTAACTGTATTACTTGTAAAATTCTAATTTTTTTTTTTACTTTCGTTTTCTTTGCTCGCACAAAGAAAA
>CAZHSA010000517.1:0-2392 GCA_964535135.1 uncultured Kordia sp. | reverse complement strand
GTAGCTCTGCGTCTTGAACTGCTTTTAGTGTCGTACACAAACGTAATTTTTTGAATGATTCGGTTGCGTCCATTTAAGTCAATAACGCGCGAATCACTTCTTCTGTTGAAATTATATTTTAGTTTGATTTCTTCCTTTGAACCATTTCCATAATGCACGACCATTCGATGCATGTTTAACGAACCATTGGAAACAACTAGTTTCAGCTTTTTAAAAGCACCTTCGTTTTTTCCAACACGAATCACGTCTTTATCAAGTTTATAATTGACTTTTTTACTGCCGATTTTTTCCCATTTCTTTATAAATGTTTCTGTGCTTGCTGTGTCAAAACTTGACAATCCAATAAATAGAATGGCACTTAAAATGAAGGTTGTATATAATCTCATAATATTCCTTTTTAAAGTTATCAATTTGTATGTGTCTAGACGTTTGTTTCTATGACTTTCAAATTGAAAAAAGGTTTAATATGATGATTGATGTGCGATGTTAAACATCAGAAAATCTTAATTGCATTTCTCATTGTAGAATTTCACAACGTCTTTAATATGTCTTGATTTGAATTTTCTGTTGTGTATCTTCTCTATTAATTTAGTACAGTCTGCAAAGAAGGTAGTGGCAACCTTTTTAAAGTCTGCACTCGAAAATGCTCCTGTAGTTGTGATATGGGTTACTGCTGAATCATTTGGTCGTTTTACATAATAATCAACTACATCCATTGCCATCATTGACATCCCATTGATTCCATCAAATCCAGATGTAACATCTACATACAAACAAACTTTTCCAACGATTATTTCTTCAAACACCTTTCCTTTGTCTTTTCCTGCAATTTTAAAGTAACGATACGTCTTTATATTGTTTCTTGAATGCGCCACTTTTATATAATCAATGTCAGTATACGAGATTTTTTTGCCTTTCGCTTTCTTATAGAGTTTATATTTGTAAAAATCACCTCTGAACTTCCCCACTCCTTTTAGTTCTTCTCCTGAATGTAGTTTAATTTCACAATAATCAAACTGTGCACTAAGCATTTGTACCGTAAAAACACAAATGAATACTAGGATTATTTTTTTCATGTATCGTAGTTTTATTAATTCATAGAATAGGTTTCTAAGAGCAAAAATTATTCCACTAAATGCATTGATTTGATAATTTTATTCCCAAAATCATATACTAGCATACCAAAGGCGTAATAAAGCAAAGTGATCTAAAAGCGCACACTGAACCTGTCGAAATGAAACCGCATCAAATTTTCTAAAACAATCCTATCTGTCCATCACCAGCAACTGGCGGTTCTTCGGAATCATCTGAAGGTTTTTGCGAACTTGCTTCTCCTTTTACAGTTTCTTCATCTACCACTTCAATATCTTCCGCAGGCACTTCTTCAGGTTCTTCATAAGGCAAGGATTCCATCGCGTTGATTTGTCGCACTTTATCGGACGTCAATTGATTTCCAAGCGCCTTGATTCCTTTTACAGAGATAAATTCTTCCAAATTGACTTCAGCATTCGGCTTCTGATCTTTTCCTCGTTGCTTGTAAAAAACGACTTCTGCCATCGGTCGCCAATCGGTCATGACGAGTTCTAATTGTGATTTTGGATGATCTGTGATGAATTTCTCTACTTTCGATTCGTTCTCCACCAAAAAGCGTTTTACATAATAGCGTTCCTTTTCACCGTCAAAATAAATAGCCGAAATTGGTTTTTTAGGATTCCATTTTTCCAACACAATCATATCACTATCAAAGTGTGACGTGAGTTCAGGAAGAATAGTTTTTAGTTCTCCTTTTTGATTGATGATGAGCAAGCGATCTTCGCCTTTAAATTCGCCAATCAACTCGCCTCTTGCGTCTACATTTAAGCGTTGTACAGTATCGTCAAACCATATTTTGCGCGGTTTTAAGGTAGAAACTCCTTTTTCTTTCAATTCGATACGTTTGATAGGATATTTGGTCACAATGTTTCCTTTCACACCACGACCTTTGATGCCTAAATCAGCAAAATCTAAATCCCATTTAAGCTTTTTAATGCTTCCTGCTTGACGTAACATGATGGTAATCACTTCAGCTTCACCGTTTGGATTTGCACTAAAATACGTAACAAGAGAAGCTTTTTTACCTTGCGTTAAATCGTATTCTTTATCACGCGTTACAGCAGTTACGGCAAAACGTTTTATATAACTTGCGCCACCTTTTCCATCACGGTAAATCATGTTGTAAATGGTGCGTTTGTCTTTTTTCTTGAAGATGGCAACATGAATGATATTTTTCCCCACAAACGTTTTGGAATCTACACGCGTAACTTGCATTTTTCCGTCACGTGTAAATACGATAATGTCATCAATATCCGCACAATCCGTTACATATTCGTCTTTACGCAAGGACGTTCCCACA
>CAZHSA010000516.1:0-2393 GCA_964535135.1 uncultured Kordia sp. | reverse complement strand
TTTGTAGATGATTTTTGGGAATTTGATGTAGCAACCGAACAATGGACAAAATTGCGCGATTTGGATGATGACGATGATTATCGCGTGATGCGTTCTTTTGGAACTGGCTTTGCCATTAACGGTTTGGGCTACATTGCTACAGGCTATAATGTTGGTGCTATTGGAACTGTTTGGGAATACAGTCCTAGCACGGATACTTGGGAAGAAGTAACAGGTATTGAAGCTGCTATTAGACAAGATGCTATTAGTTTTTCAAACGGAACTAGAGGTTTGGTCTTGCTGGGCAGAACTGGAAATTTATACTTGGACGATAATTACGAATTGTTCCCACAGGAAGATTACAACGAAGACGATTAGACTTTTTTTTAGGGAAGGTAAGTGTGATCTATAATAGTGGTTTGTTACATGCTTGCCCAACACGGCATCCTAATGATGTGTATTGTTAGGATGCTATTTTTTATGCTGATGAAATTTTTACAAAAAAATATATACAAAACCCTTTTGCTCCTTATCTTACTTTGCACGGCTTGTGTAGAGCAAAATTACGGAATCACCTCAGAGGTGATTCCGTTAACTAAAGGGTTTGGGTACATCATTCGAATTGATCAAAAAATGGTGATTAAACAAACGTTTATTCCTGCTGTTCAAGGAAATGTACCTTTTTGTACAGAAAAAGACGCGCAACGCACGGCTGATTTTGTAATCAAAAAAATGATCGGAAATAAAGGGCCTGCACTTACGATAGAAGAACTCAACCAATTACAAATAGATTTTAATTGTGTACATTTACTTTGAACTAAAAAACCTTGGGAGCATATTTAAAACATAGAAAACGTATTATATCACACTTGCTGATATGGGGTTTCTTTTTGTCCGTTATTTTAACTCAACTATATGTAGAAAAAGGAGAATTTCCCAAAGAATTCTTTACACGTCTTGCTTCTAAAATCAGTACTTTTTACATCAACTACTTGTTTCTAGTGCCGCTATTCTTATTCAAAAAGAAACATTTTTTATACCTCTTTTTTATTTCTATTTTGTTGGGAATCAATTTTTGGATAGATTTTTATGTATTGACATTACCTGATTTTGTCGTACAAAATTTAGATCAAATGCCTAAATCCGTTCCTATCCTTTTTGCATCTATGTTTATCATTGTGAGCACAAGTGTTCGTATTTATGAAGAATGGAAAAAAAACGATGAAACCAAACGTGAAATTGAAGCGTCACAAAATTTATCGGAGTTGGAAGCTCTAAAAAGTCAGTTGAGTCCGCATTTTTTATTCAATTCGTTAAATAGTATTTATTCGCTTACGCGGAAAAAATCCAATGATGCGCCCGAAGCGGTGATTACCTTGTCGGAGTTAATGCGATACATGTTGTATCAGGCAGATGACGAATTTGTATTGCTTCAGCAAGAGCTGGATTATATTCAAAATTACATCAAACTGCAACGTTTACGCATCGCACAGAATGAAAATGTAAAAATTAATATTCACGGTACGGTTTCATCCCAAAAAATCAGACCGCTTTTATTTATTTCTTTTATTGAAAACGCTTTTAAATACGGCACCGATTATAAAGGAAACACCGACATTAAAATAGAAATCAAGGTACAAGATGATACCTTGCATTTTTTATGTGAAAATATCATCGGTGAGAATACTACAGACAAGGAAAACTCTGGAATTGGACTCAAAAATACGCGCGATCGTTTGGAGCTTTTATATCCGGAGCGACACACCTTGAGAATTACTGAAAAAGATCGAAAATTTACCATCAATCTCTCCTTAAAACTAGACTAAGATGAAATGTATTATTATTGATGATGAACCACTGGCGATTGATGTGATAGAATCGTATTTACTACAAATTGGCGGAATTGATATTGTAGCAAAATGCAACAATCCGCTGGACGCGATTACGATGTTGAACAAAAATCAGGTAGACTTGGTGTTTTTAGACATTCAAATGCCCAACCTTACGGGAATTGACTTGGTAAAGACAGTACACAACATTCCGCAATTCATTTTTACTACTGCCTATCCGCAATATGCACTGGATGCGTTCAACCTAAACGCCACCGATTATTTAGTAAAACCTATTCCTTTTCATAGATTCTTAAAAGCGGTGACCAAAGCCAAAGACAAATACGAAATGGAACATCAAGAGCGTCCGAATATTACGTCTTCAAGTCCACAAGAAACAACACCGACAAACGACTTTATTTTTGTGAAATCGGAATATGAAAATATCAAAATCAGCGTAGACGACATAAAGTACATTCAAGGATTGAAAGACTATATCAAAATTCACCTCAAAGACAAAAACAAACCGGTGTTGACACTTTCCAACTTCAAAGTCATACAGGACAAACTTCCCAACTACTTCTT
>CAZHSA010000515.1:0-2401 GCA_964535135.1 uncultured Kordia sp. | reverse complement strand
TTTTCGATAGCACTTTTAGAAGCAAGAGACAAAATTCCGCTTTTTGAGTTGATTCAAGCGAACGCTAAACGTTTGCATCAATATTTCCCCATTACAGCAAAGGAAAATTGCTCCGTATTAGCAACTGAATACTACATACAAACCAAAATTCGCCAAGCTAAGGCAAAAGAAAATTACACCTTTAAAATTGTAGAAAGTGTAACACAATTGCCTATTGGCTTACTCATCATTAAGAAAATTAATTGGGAAACCAAAACTTGCGAATTAGCCTATTTTATTGATGGCAACTATGAAGGGAAAGGAATTGTTTCTGCGGGAATTTCACAACTGCTCTCCTATTGCAAAGACGAATTGAAGCTAAAAAAAGCAATTGTCATTATCGGAGAAGACAATCCAAGTAGCTTGCGTATTGCAGAAAAACATAACTTTGTAGTAACGCAACGCATTAAAGACGGACACGAAGATTTTCATGGAAACATCATGGACGTTTTACATTTTGAACGAAACTTATGATAAACGAAGTATTTAAAGGAATTCAAGATTATTTTTCAGCATATCGCTTGTTGAATGAACTCAATTTATGGCGTTATTTTAAAATTCCAATCATAGTCAGTTTTATTCTGGGAGTTGTCATTATTGGAGCTTCCTGGAGTTTTTCTGATGATATTGGCGCTTATATTGCAAGCGTTTGGAAATTTTCTTGGGGAAAAGAAACCGTAACTGCAATTAGTAACTTCATTGGCGGACTGATCGTTTTTGCCTTCGGAATCGTCATTTTTAAACATGCATTGATGATTATTGTTGCGCCATTTATGAGTCCCATTTCAGAAAAAATAGAGCGTCACATATACGGAATTGTCAAAAAACCCGGAACTGGACTTAAAGCGCAAACTTCTGCGTTTGCGAGAGGAATTCAAATTGGAGTTCGAAACGCTTTTATAGAAATTCTGTGGATTATTCCGTTTTTCATCTTTAGTTTTATTCCTGTTATTGGTATCGTATTTTTGGCGTTGATCTTTTTAGTACAAGCCTACTACGCAGGATTTGGAAACATGGACTACACACTAGAACGTTATTTTCCATACAAAAGAAGCGTTGAATATGTGCGCGCGCATCGTGGAATTGCCATTGGAAACGGCATCGTATTTATGCTCATTTTAATGATTCCCATCGTTGGAATTCTCATTGTATTGCCACTTTCTGCCGTAGCAGCAACCATTTCCACATTGCGAGAATTACACACCAAAAAATAAACTTCAAAGCTCTTAATTCTTTCCTTTTTTGTCATGCACATAAATCTCGTATTTGCAATATAAAAAGTACCTTTGCAACGCATAACGAAGCAATTGATTTAAAGTAAAACCATGAAAGACCAATTTCTCAACTACATTCATCAATTACAAGATACCATCACCGCAACTATAGAAAACATGGATGGCAAAGCCAAGTTTCAAGAGGATTTATGGAAACGTCCCGAAGGCGGCGGCGGACGCACACGTGTCATTGAAAATGGAGCTATTTTTGAAAAAGGCGGCGTCAATATTTCAGCTGTTCATGGAGAATTACCCGAAGCATTACGTAAAAATTTCAAGGTGGAACAAGGTGATTTTTTTGCCTGCGGATTGAGTTTGGTATTGCATCCGAAAAATCCGTTCATTCCTACTGTACATGCCAATTGGCGCTATTTTGAAATGTATGATGCCGACGGAAATGTGGTTACGCAATGGTTTGGCGGCGGACAAGATTTGACACCATATTACTTATTTGAAGATGACGCGACACACTTTCATAGCATTTGTAAAGAAGCCTGTGACAAACATCATCCAGAATTTTATCCAAAACATAAGAAAACCTGTGATAACTATTTTTGGAATGCACACCGTAATGAAGCACGTGGCGTTGGCGGATTGTTCTTTGATTATTTAAAAGAAACGGACGAATTCTCTATGCAAGATCGTTTTGACTTTGTGACGGAAGTCGGAAACAGCTTTTTAAACAGTTATGTTCCAATTGTAGAACGTCGCAAAGAAATTGAATACACACAAACACATAAAGATTGGCAAGAAGTACGTCGCGGACGCTATGTAGAATTCAACTTAGTTCACGATCGCGGAACTTTATTTGGACTTAAAACCAATGGTCGTATTGAAAGTATTCTCATGAGCTTGCCACCAACTGTACAATGGAAATACAATCACCATCCTGAAGCAGGAAGTGAAGAAGCGAAATTGATTGAAGTTTTAAAAAATCCGAAAGATTGGGTTTAAAAGATATCAATACTTTTTCTTCAAGCTGTTCCAAAAATTACTACTTTTAAAACATGGAACACTACCGAAAACTAGAACGTATGTATTTGTCTGCAAATATGAATACGCAAATTTATCAAACTACTAAAATTGTA
>CAZHSA010000514.1:0-2401 GCA_964535135.1 uncultured Kordia sp. | reverse complement strand
ACTACATGTGGTCTTGAAACATTTAATATATCTGCTGCTTGTTGTGTACTAATTTCAGAATCTGTTAATAATAAAGCTATTGATTTGCCTTTTGCCATATTATTCAATATTGATCTTAATAGTGCAAAAGCTTGAATAGGAATAACTATTGCTTCATCGAAACCTTGAATCTTTAGCTTAACTGTTTTCTTCTTTTTTCCTACTTTTCCTTCATTTCTCAACAAAGAACTAACTGAAGATAAAGCTATTTTTTGATCAGTTTTACTTACTGTTTTTATAAATGCATTCATATTTATGAGATTTTGAATCAAAATACGAACGAAATAAACGAAACACAAGTTTTATTCATCTTATTTTTCACTTATTTCCTTTGTAAAACTTTAAAAACTTGATTATCAGTTGTTTGATTTTTTTATTCTGACTAACGTACACAACTAACTGATTATCAATACCCTTTTTTCAAGTATTTAATGATAACTCATCAGCTGATATATCTAATTTAGCTATTTTTTTCTTTATTCTTTTCACTATACCCCATCTCCGTTTCTGATCTAAAAATAAATATTCTTCAGGAGGATTGTATTGCTCCTTTTTAGTAACCATACTCCAAATGATCATCGATAGTTTTCTTGCTGTTGCGGTGATTGCTTTTTTGCGACCATGCCTAAAAGCTATCCGCTTAAAAAATTTGGAGAGGTGACCTTCTTTTAAATTCCCTATTGCATTCGCCGCATTTCGTAAGGCTATCTTTAATCTCCCACTCCCTTTTGGTGTCTTTTTATTTAAGGTCTTGCCTCCTGATATTTTATTATTGGGAGCCAACCTTAACCAAGATGCAAATTGTTTCCCAGTTGCAAATTTATTCATTCCTCCTGGCCCCACCTCACTCATCAAACTTAAAACTGTCGAATGAGACACTCCTTCTATCGCCAATAAATCTACTCCATCAAAATATTGATAGGACAAAATATTTAAATCCATATTCTTTGGATTGTTTTTGTTCCTCCTTTTATGAGGCTTGTCCTTAGGAAGATCATCAATTGGATACTCTAAGGACATTAAATAAGTGTCTATAAATTCCTTGATCTTTTCTTCGCATTCTTCTACTTTCTTTCTGAAAAAATGATATGATTCATAATCTTGTTTAAGACCGAATAAATAATCTTCTCGATTGTTGCCATGCAAAGCCTTCGCTATTTCTTCTTCCGATTTTCTACAATTATAATGACGATGCTTCGCTAATTTTTGAGGATCTAAATTCCCATTAACAATATCTGTAATGATCTTCATGCCCGTCAGGCCGCACACGTCCTTTACTACCACATCTAATCGAAAATTCAATAGTTTTAAGTATTTCTGCATTCGTGAACTAGCCTGAGCACACAAGGACAACATTTTTGTGCGTTGACGACAATAGGCTCTTAACTGAGAGGTCGTTTCGTCGGGCAAAAATGAGCCACTTAACAACCCTAGGCTATGTAATTTTTGTATCCACATACAATCTAACACATCGGTCTTCTTACCTTTTATATTTTTCGTAAATTTCCCATTGGCCAATATAACATCGATTCCATTGGCAATTAAAACCGTATATAAATTTTGCCAATAATCACCGGTGGATTCCATCGCTACGGTATCTACCTTATTCTCCAACAACCAATTTGAAAGGGATTGTAAATCTTCTGCATAAACGCCAAACTCTTTTACATCTTGTAAGTTTTGACCAATTGATACAAAATGAGATTTACTTCCGATGTCAATGCCTCCAGCATTGGGATTAACAATTTCTAATTCCATTTTCTTTTTTCTTCCCATTTTTTAAATTTTTTAGGAGTAACAAAAAATGGCTCTAAGAAAATGTACTTTTGATATTGATAATTATTCTGAACGGGGTCCTTTGCCTTTAGGCTGGCCACCAATTAAATTATCATCAGTCCTGAATTGTCCTTCAGGACTTTTTACATTTCAACCAGAATTACACGCGGGCTTTTAGGCACCTCTTAAAAAAACGGCCTTGCATAGAGCCATTTTTAATATAGCGATTTCACTTCGTTAGCTGATTAAATTAATTTAAATTTTTTAATAGTTGAATTGCAGCCAACGTTGGCGTGTATCTGCAGTTGCAAATACACGCCGTCAGCTCAGTTACGAACGGAGGGAAAACCTCAGTTCGGCGTGTATTCTGCGATTGACAGATACACATTGTTAGGATGAGTCCCGAAACTGCTTCGTGAATGGGTCAGCCGTTGCCTAACCCGGGAAGGAGTTCCTTATCCTTGTACTTTAGATGCGGGGCTCAGCCGGTTTAAACTAGATGAATTCACCCCTCAGATAACGTGCCGAATCAGCACGCCAACGTGAGGCAGAATCACACGAAGTGGGATTCTGCCTAACGGTCTCG
>CAZHSA010000513.1:0-2405 GCA_964535135.1 uncultured Kordia sp. | reverse complement strand
TTGCCAAGATTTTCATTTAAGTTTTGGATAATTTTTTTCTTTCCATAACTCAATTCCTCACGTAATACCGCAGATGATAAGGAAACATGAAGTGTATCATTTTTTAAGATAACGTTTGTAGTGTACGTGTTTACGCCATTTCCCATTACTTTGATCCAAGCATCACGCGCGTCAATTTTGTCTAAACCATCTTCTAGACGATGTTCCGTAACAAAATCTTTCAATACTTCGCTAATAGTTCTATGTTCGGTATGTCTTTTTTTCAAAATGCGTTATAATTTAAAAATCTCGTACGATTGATGAATTTCTTTTACAATACTTTCAGTACGATCTACATGTGTGTCACTGATAAAAATTTGTCCAAAATCATCATGATTTACCAACGACATAATTTGCGCAACACGTTGCTCATCTAGTTTGTCAAAGATATCATCTAACAATAGAATTGGCGTGACATTGGCTAAGTTTTTAATAAAATCGAATTGTGCCAACTTGAGTGCGATTAAAAATGATTTTTGCTGTCCTTGACTTCCAAATTTTTTAATTGGATAGGTTTCAATGGAAAACAACAAATCGTCTTTGTGAATTCCTACACTTGTATATTGCAGCACTTTGTCTTTTTGCAAACTTTCTTCTAACAAAGATCGAAAATCTTTTTCATGTAATTGACTTTTATAGCTGATATTAACAGTTTCTTTTTCGTTAGAAATCGCGTTATAACGTGTCATGAAAATTGGCAAAAACGCTTCTAAAAACGTTCGTCGCTCCGCGTAAATCTGTGAACCTAAGTTATGCAATTGATCATTATAAATACTTAATGTGTCACCATCAAACGTGCTGTTGAGCGCAAAATACTTTAACAACGAATTTCGCTGAGACAGTACTTTATTGTAATTGATCAAGTTTTGCAAATATTGTTTGTTGGATTGCGAAATAACGCTGTCCATAAATTTTCTGCGTGTATCGCTTCCTTCAATAATCAAGTCGCGATCGGCAGGCGAAATAATTACAAGTGGCAAAAAACCAATATGCTCTGAAAGTTTATCATATGGTTTTCCATTGCGCTTTACCATCTTTTTTTGTCCTCTTTTCAGCGAGCAAATAATATTTTCGTCTCTTTCTGCCTTTTCATACATTCCATCCACCACAAAAAAATCTTCTCCATGCTTGATATTCTGCGACGCTACAGGATTAAAATAACTTTTCCCAAACGATAAATGGTAAATAGCGTCTAGGACATTGGTTTTCCCAACACCATTATTCCCGACAAGACAGTTTATTTTTGGGTTAAAATCAAAAGAATTTGTTTCAAAATTCTTGTAATTGATCAGTGATAATTTCTTTAGAAACATGAAAATAGAAGCATCATTACAATAAAAATGCAAATTATTGAAAAATATCAAATAAATAAGCTTTTAATTCTACTTAAAAATTTTATTTTTGCGCACATTAATATTCAATATATGGCAACTTACAAGAAAAGAGGATATAAAGTAAAAACCAAAGCGGAAAAAGAGAACGAAGTTCCTGCGGAAGAAATTGAGAGTACAACAGCTGAAGTTTTTAATACTTTAGATGAAACTGCTTCCAAAACTGAAGAATGGGTAGCTAAGAATCAAAAATTTATCTTTATAGGTATCGGAGCAATTGCCGTAGTACTTTTAGGATACTTAATTTATTCGAAAATTTTCGCTGCACCAAAGCAAACAGAAGCTTCAAATGAGTTGTTTCAAGCAAATACATACTTCAATCAAGCGTTAAACACTGACTTAACTAAAGATTTAGTTGGTGGAATTGCAACAAGAGATTCATTATTTACTTTAGCATTAGAAGGTGGAGAAGGAAAGTACGGATTTTTGAAAATTATTTCTGAATACTCAGGGACGAATGCTGCAAATTTAGCAAGCTACAATGCAGGAATTGCATACTTAAATCTTGGTAAATATGAAGAGTCTATCAAACACTTACAAGAATTTTCATCAGATGATGTAATTATTGGAGCAAAAGCAAAAGGTGCTATTGGTGATGCGTTTGTGCAATTAGGACAAATGGATACGGCTTTAGAATATTACGAAAAAGCATTTCAACACAGTACAAACGATGCAACAACTCCTATTTACTTATTAAAAGCAGGAATCACAGCATTGAATATGGAAACTCCTAAAGCAGGAAAAGCATTAGCGTACTTTAAAAGAATTGAAGATGAATATGCTTCTTTTAAAACAACAGCTGACGGAAAATTGTTAGATGTGTACATTGGAAAAGCAGAAGCCCTGAAATAAAACGTATGGCAACCGTAAATAAAAATTTATCAACATACGATAAAGCAACAATCCCAAATGCGAATGACCTTCGATTTGGGATTGTTGTTTCTGAGTGGAATGAGAATATCACTGAAGGACTTT
>CAZHSA010000512.1:0-2410 GCA_964535135.1 uncultured Kordia sp. | reverse complement strand
TCTTTTTCAACAGTATTAAAATCTGCCCAAACCTTGTTTTTAGAAGGAGAAATTCCCCATTCTTTTTTAGAAGGAATATAATACGCTTTCGCGGAATTGTTTAGTTTTTGGAATGTTTCAAAGTTTATATAATAGCCTTTAATGGCCTTTTTATAAGCGAGGCTGAATTGTGTTTTAGATTGATACGGAACAAATAAATATGCCAATACACACAACTTTTGAGATACTTCTTGAAGATTCAGTTCTGGTAATTTTGTGTTGGTAGCTTCATGATAGAGTAGTGGCAATTGCTTTTGCTGTAGCTTTTCTAATTTTTCATGCAAAGCATCTTTTCGATTCGGACCAATCCAACAATATTTTGTTTCCAATGAAAGTGTCGGATCAAACAAATAGAATTTATACGCCAATTCTAAATGAATTACCTCTTTTGAAGCTATATTTTGGATGATAAAGTCCAATTCGCCAATCGTATTTTTATCTTCTATGATTTGAACGTTCTCATGTAGAATTTTATAGTTTTCGGATGCTTTAATGAGTTCAGAAACTATTTTTTCTACCAAATGCCCTAATCTGCGATTGGTTGGCAATTGCATTTCGGGAAGTGTAGTAAGTTTTAATTCAGAAAGATTGAACGTCGGAATAGCAGTAATCTCACTATCTAGTAGTGTTGCGTTTACGATGGATTGTATTCGTGACTTTGTGTTCATGGATTAAATATAGAGAATAAAAAACGCCAAACTACATATTAGTTTGGCGTTTGTATATTTTAAATATTGTTTTTCTTAGTACAACTTAGGAAAGTCTGTTGGATTTGCTTCATGCATCATCGCATAGATTTTTTCAAAGATATCTTCAGCAGAAGGTTTAGAGAAATAATCTCCATCAGTTCCATATGCTGGACGATGTGCTTTTGCTGTCAATGTTTGTGGTTTGCTATCTAAGTATTGATATCCGTTTTGTTCGTCTACAATATGTTGTAAGATAAATGCAGAAGCGCCACCAGGCACATCTTCATCAACCACTAACAAGCGATTTGTTTTTTGTACACTTTTTACACAATCGTGATCTACATCAAACGGAATCAACGATTGACAGTCAATGATTTCAATATCAATACCAACTGCTTGCAATTCTTTAGCTGTTTGCTCTACAATTCGAAGTGTAGAACCATATGAAACGACAGTGATATCGCTTCCTTCTTTGATAGTTTCTACAACACCAATCTTCGTTTTGAATTCTCCTAAATTCGTAGGTAATTTTTCTTTTAAACGATAGCCATTTAAACATTCAATAACCAAGGCAGGTTCATCACTTTCAAGTAACGTATTGTAAAAACCAGCTGCTTTGGTCATGTTTCTTGGCACTAAGACATGAATTCCTTTGATAGAATTGATAATGGCGCCCATCGGAGAACCTGAATGCCAGATTCCTTCCAAGCGATGTCCACGTGTACGAATGATTACAGGCGCTTTTTGCGTTCCTTTGGTTCTGTATAAAACGGTTGCCAAATCATCACTCATGATTTGCAATGCATATAATAAATAATCTAAGTATTGAATTTCTGCAATAGGACGCAATCCGCGCATCGCCATTCCAATACCTTGCCCTAAAATGGTTGCTTCACGAATTCCTGTATCAGAAACGCGCAATGCACCGTATTTTTCTTGCATTCCTTCCAATCCTTGATTCACATCACCAATTTCTCCAGCATCTTCTCCGAATATTAATGCTTCTGGGTATTTTGAGAAGAGCGCGTCAAAGTTGTCGCGTAATACAATACGCGCATCGACGTCTTCTGCATCATAATTGTATTCTGGAGCTTCTGCTTGTATTTTTAAGACACTTTTTGCTGATTCACTGTATAAATGTGAACTGTATTTTGGTTGAATTTTTTTAAAGTATGTGGAAATCCACTGGCTCAATGCTTGTCGTTCTGGTGTGTTTTCACCAATAACCAAACGCAAAGCTTTACGCGCATATCCTGCAATTTCTTTACGAATAGGTTCTGCAATAGCGCCCAATTCTTCTTTGAGTTTGTTGATGAAAACTTTGTTTGGACTTGTTGGAGCCAAATTACTAAGTAAGTTCAAGACTTCAATTTGTTCTTGCTTCATTGGTGCCACAAAATCTTTCCAAGCGGCTTTTTTTCCATCGCGCACACGCTTTTTAATATCTTTTTCTAACTCAGTTAGCGTTTCGTCCGTTTCTATACCATTTTCAATAATCCACTTTCGCATTTGTGCATTACAATCGTATTCCACTTCCCAAGCCAAACGTTCTTTGCTTTTGTAACGCTCATGCGAACCCGAAGTAGAATGTCCTTGCGGTTGTGTTACTTGTTGTACGTGAATCAAAACAGGCACATGTTGTTCACGAGAAATATCAGCGCTGAGACGGATCAATCCCAGAG
>CAZHSA010000511.1:0-2411 GCA_964535135.1 uncultured Kordia sp. | reverse complement strand
CTATGAAAAGAATCTACTCACCAATTTACATTGCAAGTTGTTTGGTCATTAGTGCCCTGCCTGTTGGAAACGTGATCGCAGCCGATGAGCAAAAAGCATCAAATAAAAAACAAATTATTCGATTTTATAAGCTAAATGACAAGCAACAACTAAATCGTTTAGTTATTCGAAAGTCTCGACTAAAAAAAGCTGGATGCCATAACTTTTTAGGCACAAAAAAGATATACAGATTGACTCAAATTGGTTTTAAAAGCTGTCAATTATTTTCAGAGAAAAATTGCCTTAATAGTTACGAAATAGAAGGTATTTGGAATAATACTGATAAAGCGAAAGAGTTTAAACAAGGTGGGGAGTGGCTGTTTAATTTACAGTTCTCAAACGGGGAAAAAGCCAAATCTTGGTCATGCCTTAGTAAAGCATCATAATAAACACTTACCTAAAGCTAGCTAAGTTTTTTTTGCGCGCGCTCTACCCACTGATAGCGCTTAAATTTTCCTCTAAATAAAATTCGTTTGTCCATCTTTCTCACTACATCTTCAGATAACTCAGCTAGTTTCTTAAAGGAGTCTATTCCACGGTCTTTCATTACTCGTTCTAATTGAGGAGTTATGCCTTCTATCTCTGTTAAATCATCTTCAGTACTGTCAACTGTCAACTCTGTATTAGACTCTTCAACCAATTCATGAACTGCTAATTCAGCAACACGTAAATTGCCCTCTAGAACAATAACTTCTTTGTTATCGTCAACTTCATCTAAAAACCACTCTTTTATTTTCAATTCATTTGATAAGGTAATCACATTACTTTGCTCATTTACCTTATGCTTTGGTGCTAACTTAATGGAAATTGCTCCTGAACGTATAAATTTAATTAAACGCTTTTGTAAATAATAGTTTTTCTTAATAATGTTCAGCAGCTTCAACCTTTCACTTTGGTTGATGCCTAATGCCTTTGAATTAGAAGACATTTTCAATAGCTTACCCTGAAGACTTTTTGAAGCTTTGTACTGTTTGGTTAACTTTCCTTTATAAAATTCAAAGTCAAAAGTCTTATATTTTCTTGAACTTTTATTTTGCTGATTACGAATTATAGTAAATGTCTCTTCAGCCTGGTTGATAACTTTCTGCACTTCTCGGAGCTTAATTCCGATTTTTTGTTTATTCGTCACCTTTGTTCTTAACTTTTTTTTAAAAGTAACTTGGCTTGCTTAACCCATTCTTCTCTCTTAATACGATCTTTTAAATCAAACTCATCATTCAAGTTTTCGACCTCTTTAGCTTTAAACGAAGCTATCTGATCAAAAGAAGTAATCCCTTTAGATTTGAGCATTTCCTGAATTTTTGGTCCAATTCCTTTAATCATTTTCAAGTCATGTATAGGTGCCTTCAATGATTTAATTTCAACTTTTGGCTCTTTATTAGCTTTAGGTACTATATTTTTTGACTCAGCTTCTTTTTTAAGCTCTTCAACTTGTTTTGCCACTTTTTCTAACGCTTTGTCTTTTTCATCAAAAGCATTTCGACATTTCTTTAACTTACTAAGATGAATATTTGATGTATATTTTACATTTTCAAGCTCTTGCTCAAATTCCTTTTGTTTAGAGAAAAATGTGGCTTCCTTTTCAGATAGCTCTACTTTAAGACGTTGAATTTCTGCCTTGTATTCAGCTTCAGATGCCACTTTTTTTGCGAACAACTGTTGAAGCTTAACCTTTAAATCTTGCTCACTCTCCAATAAAGCCATATATTTTTCAATATTGGCTTCACCTTGAATTGTTGTTTCATTCGACATGATTTACCTTGTTTTATTATAATTTAATACGTCAGAATAGGCCTAATATTAACGTTTATCTTGAATCTGTCAACAAATGTGGCCTTTTGCCAAATATTCTGTCGATTGCATCTCAGTTAAACGACTAATAGTTCGGTCAAATTCAAAGGTGACCTGAGGGTTTCTCCCAACATATAATTCAGTAGGTTCAACCTTTGCAGACAGTATTAACTTCACATTATGTTCGTAAAAAACATCAATTAAATTAATTAAACGTCGAGCGCTATCTTCCTTATACTGATCAAAAACTGGGACGCCGGCCAATAAAACTGTATGGAAACGTTTCGCTAATTCAATATAATCATTTTGTGAGCGTGCTGTTTGGCAAAGCTCTTCAAAACTGAACCAAACGACCCCATCCGACCAACGTATCGTAGTTAATTCCCTGCCTAATACTTCAATCAAATGATTCGACTTACCTTCATCGGGCGCTAACTCTGTAAAGTTATGCAGTAAGCCCTCGTCTGCTTTTTTACCTAAAGGAGTGAAGTAAATATTCGCCTTTTGCAAAAACTCAAGACGATAGTCAATACCACCATCAATATTTAAAACCTCAGTATGCTTGTATAGCAAATCAATTG
>CAZHSA010000510.1:0-2426 GCA_964535135.1 uncultured Kordia sp. | reverse complement strand
TGCATGAATTCTGGCTATGTCGATTATGTAATTAATGGACCTGGCGATAATACGTTTCCGCAGTTATTAGATGTTTTAGAGGGAAAAAGCGATGAAAAACTGTCCCTAATTCGCAATTTAATTTTCAAAGATGAAAACGGCAAGATTGTGCAAACGGTCAAAGAAGCCTTGCTCGATCAAGATGCATTGCCGCCATATCCGTATCAATATTTTGATGAGTTTTATCCGTTAGATCGTTATTTAGCGAAAACCTTTATGGGACAACGCACGTTTGCCTATCATTCTAGTATGGGCTGTCCGTTTACCTGTTCGTTTTGTGCGGTTGTGCCTATTTATAATGCAAAATGGAAAGCAAAATCTGCAGAAAGCGTATATAAAGATGTAAAATATTTTAAAGAGAAATATAATATTGACGCGGTAGAGTTTCACGATAATAACTTTTTTACGTCCAAAAAACGTGTGTTGGAATTTTCTAGGTTGGTGATCGACGACGACATTCAATGGTGGGGCGAAGGTCGTATTGATACGATTAATAAATATTCGGATGAAGATTTGCATTATATGCGAAAAGCAGGTTGCCGCATGATCTTTTTAGGTGCCGAAACAGGAAATGACGAAGTGTTGAAACAGATGAATAAAGGCGGAACTCAAAGTGGACAAATGATCAAAGATTTTGTGAAACGCATGAAAGATGTGGACATTATTCCTGAATTGTCATTCGTTTTAGGTTTGCCCGGACCAGATGAAAAGAAAGTGTACGAACAAATTTTGTGGGATATCAATTTTATCCGTGAAATAAAAGGCATCAATCCAGATGCGGAAATTATTATTTACTTGTACAGTCCGGTGCCAACTGAAGGTTCGGAGTTGTATCAGCAGATTGTGGATGCAGGATTTTCATTTCCATCTAAATTGGAAGAATGGATTGAACCAAGTTGGGAAAAGTTCGATCTGCGAAGAAATCCGCTCACACCTTGGCTAAAACCGTATATGATTGATAAAATTCAAAATTTTGAAACCGTTTTGAATGGCTACTATCCTACTGCTTCTGACTTCAGAATAAAAGGATATAAAAAATGGTTGCTCAAAATGGCTTCGGGCTATCGCTTTAAAAACGGTTGGTATAAATATCCATATGAGATTAAAGTGATGCACAAAATTTGGAAATACCGTCAGCCAGAAATTGAAGGTTTCTACTCGGAATAATTCGCAACAATATGGTTAAAAAGCTTAAAAAACACCTGTTTCCTTTTGCGAAATTTTTCTTTGATAAATACACGCGTAAAGAGCGAAATTACACGTATGAAGGCATTACGGTGAATGTAAATTCCGAAATTTTTCCACCACAGTTTACTATTAGCACTAAAATTTTATTAGACTTTATAAAACCACTTGATGTTAAAAATGCTAGCTTTTTAGAACTCGGTTGTGGTTCGGGAATTATTTCCTTGTTTGCGGCTTCTAAAGGTGCAAAAGTGACGGCTTCAGATATCAATCAAATTGCGATTGATACGTTGAAAGAAGCTTCTCAAAAAAATGATATTTCGTTGCATGTTGTGTATTCTGATTTGTTTGAAAACTTGTCTGATAAAGCATTTGATTACATCATCATAAATCCGCCATATTATCCAAAAGCGCCACAAAACGATAAAGAACGCGCTTGGTTTTGCGGAGAAAATTTTGAGTATTTTGAAAAACTCTTCAAACAGCTTCCTAAACATTTAGCACCAAATACGTGGATGATTTTATCCGAAGATTGCGAAATTGATCATATTAAAAATATGGCAGCTAAAAACGATCTTTCTTTCAAATTGATTCTGGAAAAAAGTGTCGTCAAAGAGAAAAACTATATCTTTAGTATTCATAAATCATAAAACGATTGCAAACTACTTCGCGAAACATATTGCTCGATATTTTTAAAGTTGTCGCAGCGCTATTTGTCATAGTTACACATTGCAGATTTCTGTTTGAGCACAGCGAAGTCGCTTTTCAAACCTTTACCAACGGAATTTTCAGAATTGCGGTTCCCTTTTTTTTCTGCGTAAACGGTTTCTTCTTATATACTGTATTTAAAAATAATCGCATACAAGCCTGGGGAAAACGTGTGGGCATTCTATATCTGATTTGGATGTTGATCTACGCCTATTTTTGGATATCTTGGAATGACCTTAGTTTGTTAAAAACAGCATCAACATTGGTGTTTGGGTTTAACCATTTATGGTATTTAGCGGCACTTCTTTTGGGCGGATTGATCTTGTATTTACTTCGAAATTTTTCCAATAAAATAATACTCATAAGTACGTTTATTTTATTTCTAATTGGGATCGCTATTCAATATGCAGGGCAACTCCATCTGTTTTCGCAACAAATTACGTTGGATAAGTTGTTAAATTATCCTCCATTGCATCGAAACTTTTTGCTATTTG
>CAZHSA010000509.1:0-2430 GCA_964535135.1 uncultured Kordia sp. | reverse complement strand
CCGCCGTCTATTAAAATGTATCCTGTTGGAATGATTTCTAAACTTGTATTGATTAGTTTTTCAACAGATTGTACTTGTTGTTCTATTAAATATTTTGGATTCCGACCTGAGAGCAACGACAAAAATAAAATGCCGTCTGCTGTTTCTGTAATTTGCTCATGACTTCCTGGAAAAATCAACACAGGCAATGTTGTATGCTGTTTGATAGTTTTTACAACCATTTCCATCTTTTTTTCTGCGTCGGTACTTCCGCCAACAAATACATGTGTAATGATAGATTGCTGTACTTTTTTGAAAAATTCAGGAATGTGACTGACTTCCATTTTGTCAGGATCAATCAATACTACCAACAGTTTTTGATTGTTTTTTTTCGCTTCAATGATATGTTTGTATATCGTTTGTGTCATGATCCTGTTACCGATTTTCTTCTAATGCATACACACAGGTAAATCCTTCAAACTCTAAAAAATCAAGTGCATACCGTGCAGTTTCATTTCCGTAATATACATTTCCTTTGGTATGAGAAGCATCCATAGAAAAATCGTCAATATCAATATGTTTTAAAAAACTTAGTCCTTTTTCGGAGTATACTTTATAGATAGATTCTTTTCCGCCCCAAACAATCGTCAATTTGCGCACTAATGCTTTATGATTGGCAATGGTTCGGTATTCGTCTAGTGGTGTAAATTTGTGTGCAATACGAACAATTTTATCACGTTGCATTTCAATATCAATACCTACAGGAATGCTGGCACTTACGATAATCGCTGAAAATTGAAACGAATGTGTGATCGAAATATGTTTTCCATCTTGTAAATGTGGCTTTCCTTTGTCATCATAAAATAAATCAAAATCGGTATAGCCCATTTCCGCCAATAAATGACGTACACTTAAAAAACCGCGTTGGTGAATTTCGGAGCGCATTCCGTCAAGGCGTTGCTGACAATGATTTGTGAGTTGTATATTGCGATTTAATTCTTCAAAAGACTCTTCTATCTTCCAAATCAGCACTTTAGTGTCATTATTTACTGTTATAGTTTTGTAAAGAGCCATTATATTAAAAACTTATTTAGTACCTTTGCACTCGCAAACTTTTAACCGTTGGATTAGTACGGTAAAGTTGTGCAGCGAATTTAAACATATTTTAGGTCACAAACCATAATTATTCAAACATAAAAAAAGAAAAAGTATGAGCACAAAATCAGTTCCTTACGTAGCATATAAGGTTAAAGATATTTCTTTAGCAGCATGGGGAAGAAAAGAGATCGAATTAGCTGAAGCTGAAATGCCAGGTCTTATGAGCCTTCGTGAAGAATATAAAGATGAGCAACCTTTAAAAGGTGCTAGAATTGCAGGTTGTTTGCACATGACCATCCAAACTGCAGTTTTAATTGAGACATTAAAGGCATTAGGAGCAGAAGTTACTTGGAGTTCTTGTAACATTTTCTCTACACAAGATCAAGCTGCTGCTGCAATTGCTGAAGCTGGAATTCCTGTGTATGCTTGGAAAGGTATGAATGAAGAAGAATTTGATTGGTGTATTGAGCAAACCTTATTCTTCGGTGAAGATCGCAAGCCATTAAACATGATTTTGGATGATGGTGGTGATTTAACAAATATGGTTTTGGATCGTTACCCAGAATTGGTTGACGGAATTAACGGATTGTCTGAAGAAACTACCACTGGAGTTCACAGATTATACGAACGTATGAAAAATGGTACGTTACCAATGCCAGCAATCAACATTAATGACTCTGTAACGAAGTCTAAGTTTGACAATAAATACGGATGTAGAGAAAGTGCTGTAGATGCTATTCGTAGAGCTACTGACGTAATGTTAGCTGGTAAAAGAGTAGTTGTTTGTGGATACGGAGACGTTGGTAAAGGAACTGCTGCTTCTTTTAAAGGTGCTGGAAGTATTGTAACAGTTACAGAAATTGATCCAATTTGTGCATTACAAGCTGCAATGGACGGTTTTGAAGTGAAGAAATTAGAAAGTGTTGTTGGAAATGCTGATATCGTAATTACAACTACTGGAAATAAAGACATCGTTACTGGAAAGCATTTTGAAGCGATGAAAGACAAAACAATTGTGTGTAATATTGGACACTTTGACAATGAAATCGCAGTTGCTTGGTTAAATGACAACCATGGAAATACAAAAGTTGAAATCAAGCCGCAAGTTGATAAATACACAATCAATGGAAAAGATATCATCTTATTAGCAGAAGGTCGTTTGGTAAACTTAGGATGTGCAACAGGTCACCCAAGTTTTGTAATGAGTAACTCATTTACCAACCAAACTTTAGCACAAATTGAGCTTTGGAACAATGCTGACAATTACAAAAACGAAGTATACATGTTACCTAAGCACTTAGATGAAAAAGTAGCACGTTTACACTTAGCTAAAATTGGAGTTGAATTAGAAGA
>CAZHSA010000508.1:0-2431 GCA_964535135.1 uncultured Kordia sp. | reverse complement strand
ATATTGACTTTTTAAATTCGCTTGATCCATCGTATCAAGATGAAATTTTGAATGCTGCAGGACAATTACGAGATAAATATACTGCTACTGTCAATTTAATTTCAGGGCCGTATTTAAACACGGAATATTTAGGAATTTATATTGGCGATAGCACCAATGTGTCCAGTCATCATTTATTGCGGAAAGCCATGAATTACAGTTTTGATCGCGAAAAAATGATTACGTATTTACGAAGTGGTATTGGTTCGCCTGCCGTTCACGGTTTTATCCCGAAAGGGTTGCCTGGTTTTGACAACATTAAAGGATTTGACTATCAACCTGAACTGGCAAAAAAATTAGTCAAACAATACACAACAGAAACAGGAAATACGTCGCCTGAAGTTTCTATCACCACCAACGGACAGTATTTGAATTTCTGCGAGTATATTCAGCGAGCACTAGAAAAAATAGGTATCAAAGCTAGTGTGAATGTGATTCCTGCTTCTACCTTACGTGAATTGCGTTCCAAAGGTGAATTGCCCATTTTTAGAGCCAGTTGGATTGCCGATTATCCTGACGCGGAGAATTATCTATCCTTATTTTACAGTAAAAATTTCACGCCAAACGGCCCAAATTACACACGTTTTAAAAACGAACAGTTTGACGAATGGTACGAAACGGCATTACAAGAAACAGACGCCAATATACGCGCCCACATCTACACAAAAATGGATTCTCTACTTATTTCCGAAGCGCCAATAATTCCTTTGTATTACGATCAAGTTGTGCGATTTACCCAAAAAAATGTACAAGGTTTGGGGATTAATGCGTTGAATTTGTTGGAGTTGAAAAACGTTCAAAAAATACCATAATATCTTTCATATTGTAACATTTTTCTTCTTTTTAGTACAAATATCATATATGTTTCACTTAAAAGAAAGAGATTATGTTAGGATCAGGATTAGGATTATATTCAGTAGAAGCGCTTAAAAGAGATAGAAAAAGAAGAAAAAAACACACGCCTTTTAGTAATAGCTTGCTGCTTCGTAATGGAAAGAAAGTTAAAAACGTATTTCCAAAAGCTTCTAAAATGCAATTGTTGGCGATTCGTGAAAAGATGAAAAAGCAACAGCACAAAGAGCGTACTATTTTGATTCTCTCTTTTATCATTGCAATTCCGATAACTATTGGACTTATTACATATGTCACCAAATATTCAGGAATTTTCTAAATTTCAAATGATTATTAAAATTAGTATTACCCATTAAAATATCAGGTTATGTCAGGATTTTTAGCACTCGCAAATAGCCTCATACGCAACAACAAACGCAAGCGTATCAACAAATTGGAACGCGTAGCGCGTTATATTGGCACGGAATCTTCACCTTCGGAATATAATGAAGCTTCGGATTATATGTTACATAAAATTAAAAAGAAAGTACAGAAACAACAACGAGAATCACGACGTAAAACGATTTTAATTTTTGTGATTTCTGGTTTGATTTTACTCGCTGCTTTGTATTATTTTTTATTCCTGTATAAAGTTCCTGTAGAAAGTACTGGAATTCTTATGTTTGACTAATCGGTCTCAAAAATAAATACTAAAAAACATAAAGCTGCTACAAAATAGTGGCTTTTGTTTTACTATCCTTTTTTAAAATTCTTCAGAAGCTATTTCATCTTCTGATTTTCCAATATCTGAAATTCTAGGTTTTTCAAGCTCTTTTGCGGCATACTCCTTATGCCATTTTTTTTGAAGTAATTTATATACGCCCCAACAAGCTAATGCAGCTATAGGCATAAAAATGAGAGTTAATACAAAATTATTCATGCCCTCTAGAAAATAGTTTCCAGTAAATTCTTCATAAAGTGCTAACAAAACTCCAGTTAGAAAAGCACTTCCGTAATAAGATACAATTCCAAGAACAACATAAACCCAAGCTAGTTTTTGCTCATATTTTTTTGCTAATTGATAAAATTGCTTTCCTATAGTGAATAAAATTATTATTTCTAACATAAGGTATCGTTTTAATCTTTACGCCACTTTTTAGAGTCTTCAAAGACTTGCGTCAGAATGGCTTCATCTTGCGGAGTAAATTCCACATTTCTTCTTGACATCACTACTTTGGCAACTTCAAATGCTTTTTTGGTGAGATAGGTTGTAAATCCGCTTGCGCCGCCCCAACTATAACTTGGCACAAAGTTTCGTGGAAATCCTGCACCAAAAATATTTGCATTTACGCCTACTACTGTTCCTGTATTAAACATCGTATTGATACCACATTTACTATGATCGCCCATCATGAGTCCGCAGAATTGCAAGCCTGTTTTGGCGAAGTTTTCTGTTTCATAACTCCACAATCGTACTGGCGCATAATTATTTTTCAGGTTAGAATTGTTACTATCTGCCCCAATATTACACCATTCGCCTAAGACTGAATTTCCTAAGAAT
>CAZHSA010000507.1:0-2442 GCA_964535135.1 uncultured Kordia sp. | reverse complement strand
TGAGTTTTGATTGTTAATTATCTAGTTAGTGATCAATATAAATTGGGGAAACGCTGCAACGTTTCCCTTTTTTATTCTGTTATTATTATTTTATTTCCTTCAATTTTAAAATTAAAATGGTTACTTAATGCTATGGTTGTTAGTATTGCTTCAAGAGATTCATTTTCAAATTCTCCCTTGTATGCTTCATTATTTAACTTCGTTGCTTGATTAGTGATTTCTACATCAAATTTCCGTTCTAGCTTTTTAATAATTTCATCAAATTTTAAATTATCAATGATAAGCTTATCATGTATCCAATTCGTATACATGCGAGTATCAACCTCAACTTCAGAGAATTTGCTTTGCGATTTGTTATAACGAGCTTGATAATTAGGTACTAGCAGTAGTTTATTTATTGGAGAACTTGATTGATATACATTTACAGAACCTTCAACTAAAGTAGTTGCTATATTGGTTTCATTTTGATAAGATGAGACATTAAATTGCGTTCCTAGCACTTCAACATTTACTCCTTTTGCATCGACAATGAATGGTTTGTTTTTGTTTGTTGCCACATCAAAATATGCTTCCCCATTTAAATAAACCAATCTGTTTTCAGTCTGCATAGTAAAGTTTTGAGGAAACTTAAAGTATGTCCCTGAATTCAACCAAACTAATGTTCCATCGGAAAGTTCTATTTTTAACTTTCTCCCATTAGGTACATTAATTTCGTTGTATTTTAATGTTTCATCATTTGTAGTATTTCCAAAAACTAATTTATCCTCACTACTGTTTGCAATAATATTTCCGTCAACATCTTTTATACTTTCATTTATCCCTGAGGAAACGACTTTTGTTGTTCCGTCACTTAGTTTTATAGTAATATCATTTATAGTATTTGCAACGACCTCAGAAGTAGTATCATTGTTATTTAACTGTGGTAGTATTAAATATCCTAAACAAGCAATTAGGAGAAATATCGCGGCATACTTATAATATGGCTTCAATGTAAATAGTTTCTTTTCTTTTCTAGAAACTTTATTTATAAACTTATCATAGGCAATACTATCATCAAAATAATTGTTTTTTTCAGACACTAGGGTTTCATACTTGTCAGTAAATATTTTTTGATGGTCAGTGTCTTCTAACACCCAAGACTCCAAAACTTTACGTTCTTCTTTAGTAATTGTTTTGTCTACTAATTTTTTTATTAAGTTATGGTGTTTTTTCACAGCAATTGGATTGTCATTTTTCATAATTTATACTCTTATTAGATACAGATTTCTTAAAAAACCCCTACGTTTATTATTATTTTTTCTAAATTTGAATGATATTTTATTGAGAATGACAAAAAAAGAACTGATATATGGACTGAAAAATGGAGAGCACAAAGCGTATAAGTTTCTCTTTTCAGAATATTATGAATGGCTTTGTAATTATGTGTACAAACTAAGTGGAAATTATAGTTTGTCTGAAGATTTAGTACAAGAAGTATTTGTCAAGTTATGGGACAATCATAAAAATATCACCATAGAATCATCACTGAAAAATTATCTTTTTAAATCCTGTCACAATCAATTTTTATTACATCTGAGAAAAGAAAAGAAAAAGATGACTTTTTTGGAATCCTTGCAACAGGATGTTCTTTATAAAATATATGATGAAGACAACGATGACAGTGTTTTAGATCATAATTTCAACAAACTACAAACGATCATTAATCAACTTCCGCCAAAATGCAAAGAAGTATTTATCATGGCAAAGTTAGATCAAAAAAAATACAAAGAGATTGCTACAGATATGGGAATTTCAATAAAGACAGTTGAAGCTCAAATGTCTAAAGCATTAAAGTTCGTTCGAGAAAAATCTACAATGTTAGACTAACAAAAAAACGCTCAAGTAAACTTGGCGTTTTTTCTAATTATGCTATTTATTCGTGACCGCGAACCTTCAAAGTTCGAACTTTTTGGTGGAGGATTTGAGGGGTATTGGGTTGTTTGTGAGATGTTTAGCATTAATCTATTAAATATTTTTGATGATTTACGGAAACCCGTAAAATCACTCAGTTTTTTTGCTTTTACTTGTACTTAATAAAAAATGAATATTAAAATCTATTATATATGGAAAATACAAGCATTAAAATCGGAAATGTAGTTCAATTAAAAAGTGATAAATATTCAGGGTTCAATGTTTTTTATACAGTTGAATATGTTGATGATGATGATGTTGATATTTTAGGAAGAGATGGTAATGGTAATGTAACAAAACTTTCGGTACAAAAAGCAATGCTTATTAAATTAGAAGAATAAGACAACTTACAAAAAAATCCTTACCGAAAAAAGTAAGGATTTTATTTTTGAAACTCGCTTCGTATTGAATCTTTTTTGCTTCATTCGTGACCTCGGCAGGATTACTATCGTGATCCTTTGCGACTCACTGCTGCAAATAAGAAACCACGAG
>CAZHSA010000506.1:0-2459 GCA_964535135.1 uncultured Kordia sp. | reverse complement strand
CAGAGTATTTCGGTGTAGATTTTTTAGATGCGCTTCGCTTTTAGAGAATAGATCGGACTAACGCACTTTTAGAACGCTATCGCTTTTAGACATGTTCCTGTGTAGACAGGAAACTCCTTGAAATACTTCGCCTTTTAGTTAGAATTTCCAATGATTTTTAGAACTTACCTAACACCTAAAAACCTTCAAAAAAGGTGTTTTTCCTTGTAAATGAATACTTTACACTAATCAAAAAAGGGTTTTCAACTCTTTTGTAACTGTTTGATTAAAAGTAGCTTAGATAAACTTCTAACTATTTTTATCATGGCTATTTTTAAAGCAGTTCAAAAAAAGATGGCACTAGCGTCTGCCGTATTGCATCTAATATCTTTTACAATTAGAAACATCAATGCGGTATATTATGCACTCAAGGCATTTTTTGGTCCCATAACATTTATTACAGAAAAACTACACAGATTCTTGACCTTAAGAATTATCAAAATTATGCGCGGTATTCGGAATGCGCTGGGAAAAGTGGGTCGTTTTGCAGGTCCTTTAAAGTTTATCACTACTGTACTGCGAAATGTATTAACAGTATTACAAAAAGTAATCAAGCCTTTTGTAAAAGTATTGAAAGCGATTGATGGTAGTATTTCTGGTACTATAGAAGCCATTGATAAATTGAAGAAAAACCCAAAATACGAGTTTCTTATGGGGAAATTGCATGAAGTAAGTTTTAGAGTAGATCAAATCAATGAGTTGGCAAAATTGCTAGAACAGCAGCAAGAATGGATAGAGAAAGTATTTCCTGTAGCATTCTTAAACCAAATCAAAGCAGTGTTGAATACGTTAACCACTCCGTTAGATCGACTTAAAAAGACATCCAATAAAATTGTAACTGCAATCGGTAAATTCATCGCAAAAATAGCCATATACCAACCAATTGTAGAGAGTTTGAAAACGAATATGACGCTTTTTGAACAATGGTTACATGCAATTGAAAAAACGGTAAACAACTTCCTTTGGATTCTCAGTCAACTCGAAATTGCACTTCGAAGAATTCCTCTTCTAGGTTATATTTTAGATCTATTGGCTTTTTTAAGTGGTATTATTGATGAAATAATAAGAAGAAGTGGAATTCGCGATTTATTAGAATTTCTTGTCAAGAACAATATTGTCACTGCAAACTTGTTGAATTATTTGAATCAAGTTGCAGAAGCGATACATGATTTAGGGAAAGATTTTAGAGCAATTCTTGATGATATTGTCTTGCTGGCTATAGATTTTTATAATTTGAATGAAATCTTAAAAAAACTTAGTGGTTTATTACGAATGATTGCTGCGTTTAAATGGCTCTTAGAGTTCCGCTTTCCAAATATTCTAGAAAAAATGTGCGATGCATTGAAAAAACTAGAAAATCCAGATTATATACCATTAACGCTCTCTGAAGATAATTCATTAGTTTTTTCTGTAGCGTCTATAACGATAGATGGTGAAGGAATCGGAAATGATTGGTTAATACATTTTAAAATCGGGAAAGATTCATACGAATTATGTGTTGACAATGCTTTCAATCAAACTATCCAAATTCATGAAGAAACCATTTCCAAACAACAAAAAACTATCCAACGAACATTACATATTTCGGCAACGGAATTAGATCCTGTATACAATGATTATGGAGAAATGCAAACCAAAGAAGTCATAAAACTCACTAATACACCACAGGAACAAAAACATGAGTTTTCCTTTGCAGTGCATGCTTCTGGTGGTGATAGCGGCGCAAAAGCGATCATTACTGTGCAATTAAACGCTACGCTTACCGAAAATGAAAATGTGTTGTTGCCACTTAGTGGTGTGGGCGCGCGTCATAGTGGCATCAACTATTTAGAACATGCTATTAATGATATACGAGTTGATATGGGAACACTTAATTTGGCTCCAGGATTGTATGCAAACATGCATGCGCTAGATGATTTTTTGAACGCGTCCGAATTGTTACTAAACAAATTAAAAGTGCTTATGACAGAATCGCCAAACGATCAAGCGCAGCAAAAACAGCTCATTGCTGAATTTTATAATTTCATTCATTCGAGTCAATCTCATATTCAACCTGAACGTGCAGATCAGTTTGAAGCATCATACTATATTAATTTGCAAAATGCGTTTACAAAAGTTGCACCTACAACGGAACGTACGGACACTAATTTTGACTTAGATGAATTTGATTTCTGTGTATGCGATCATCACAGTTTAGATAATTTAGAAGACCTAGACACAGAAGAAATAGATATTTCCCTGCTTTCAACAGAAGCACAAAATTTTGATATCAATGCGTACCTAAGTACGTTCAATACAGAAGCATCAGATGAAGATATTGATGCATAAAACAATTGAAAACACAAAAAAAGCGTTCAAGATTTCCTTGAACGCTTTTTCAATTAGTTGCCTAAAACTATCTTATTTTCCTTCAGCAGAAA
>CAZHSA010000505.1:0-2481 GCA_964535135.1 uncultured Kordia sp. | reverse complement strand
ATGGTGAATCCATCATTCCCAAAAAATCAAATGGTTGGTGTATTCAACTTAGAACTGGCAAGAATGTATGGCTATTTATACCAAAATACAGATAAAAAATATACCATTTTACATGCGCTAGATGGGTATGATGAAATTTCACTCACAGGCGCAACAAAAGCGATTCGAAATAATTCGGAAGAAATGTTGACACCAGCAGATTTTGGAGTCCCACAACATACGCAAGCAGCTATTTACGGAGGTGATTCGGTAGCTTCTGCTGCAAAAATATTCACCGATATTTTAGAAGGCAACGGAACCGATCCACAAAACAATGTGGTATGTGCCAATGCAGGAATGGCAATCGCCACAGTAAAAGGTTTGGAAGCGAAAGAAGGTTTCGAAATCGCGAAAGAATCGTTACAATCTGGAAAAGCATTAAACGTGTTGAAGAAGTTGCAAGAGTTGAGTCGTTAAAAAACGTCATGCTGAACCATATGCTGAACCTAATTCAGTATTAATTCAGCATCACACAAGAAAAAAATATAATAGTCTTCCCGATTTTTCGGGAATAATTAATATAAAAGAGATTCCCACTTTTGTGGGAACAAAAATTAAAAATTATCGATGACCATTTTAGACAAAATCATAGCAGATAAATACAAAGAAGTTTCACTTAAAAAAAGTATCGTACCAGTGTCGCAGTTGGAACGTTCGGCATTGTTTGATCGTGAAACTTCTTCTTTAGCGGAAGCATTACGAAACAGCGAAACAGGAATCATTGCCGAATTCAAACGTCGTTCGCCATCCAAAGCAGTCATCAATCAAAGTGCAAGTGTACAAGATGTAGCAACAGGTTATGAAAATGCAGGTGTTTGTGGCATGTCTGTCCTAACTGATGGAAAATATTTTGGCGGTTCACTAGACGATGTGTTATTAGCCAGAGCAAGCGCACAATTGCCAGTTTTACGCAAAGAATTTATCGTGGATGAATATCAAATCATCGAAGCAAAATCCTATGGAGCTGACGTCATTTTGTTGATTGCAGCCGTGTTGACGCGTGAAGAAATTAAAGCCTTGTCCAAAACAGCAAAAAGTTTAGGATTGGATGTATTGTTGGAAGTCCATAATTTGGAAGAATTGCAAAAATCCATCATGCCATCGTTAGACATGTTAGGAGTAAACAACAGAAACCTAAAAACCTTTGAAGTCAGCACGGATATTAGCAAAGAATTATCAACGCATATTCCAGATGACTTTGTAAAAGTGTCTGAAAGTGGCATCAGTTCTGTGACAGCAATTAAAGATTTACAACCGTACGGCTATCAAGGTTTTTTAATTGGTGAAAACTTTATGAAGACGGAAAACCCAGGTAAAAGCGCGTTGGAGTTTATTAGGGAATTAGGAATTAGGAATTAGGAAAATAGTGGTTTTGTTGACAAAATCATTTAATTATTAAATTTTTTAATCATTTAATGAAAAACTTGAAACTCAAAATATGCGGAATGAAATATGAAGATAATATGAACGCTGTAAGTGCATTACAGCCAGATTATTTGGGTTTTATATTTTACAGAAAATCGTCTCGTTTTTTTGATACCGTGATTCCAGAAATTCCGATAGGAATTAAAAAAACGGGCGTGTTTGTGAATGCTTCTATCGAAGATATTGAACAGAAAGTAAAACTATACGATTTACAAGCAATACAATTACACGGAAGTGAAACTCCAGCGTTTTGTGAAAATTTGAAACAAAAATATCACACCGAGCACAGTCGAAATGCCATTGAAATTATCAAGGTATTTTCGATAAAAGACGAATTTAACTTTGACGTTTTGAAACCTTTTGAATCTTATGTAGACTATTTTTTGTTTGATACGAAAGGAAAATTGCCTGGCGGAAATGGCGTTACGTTTGATTGGAAAGTGTTGGAAAACTATCCATCGACCAAACCATTCTTTTTAAGTGGCGGCATTGGTTTGGAAACTATCACAAAATTGAACGATTTTATGAAAAGTAAAGCTTCAAAATATTGTTATGCATTGGATGTAAATAGTAAATTTGAAATTGTTCCAGGATTAAAGAATATTGAGGAATTAAAGGAGTTTAAAGAAAAAATAAAATTAGCATGATGAGATTCTGGATCAAGTCCGGAATGACATAAAAAAACGAAATAGTGCGTCATGCTGAACTCGATTCAGCATCTCACAAAAGCTAAACAATTTAAAAAGTAAAAATCTCGTGTAAACGGAAAGAAATATAAAGTTTTATGAAAAAGACCTATCACGTTAACGAAAAAGGATATTACGGCACATTTGGCGGTGCGTACATTCCTGAAATGCTATATCCGAATGTAGAAGAGTTACGCCAAAAATATTTGGATATCATGTATGAAGATTCTTTTCAAGAAGAATTTAAACAATTGCTAAAAGATTATGTCGGACGTCCTTCTCCACTATTTTATGCGGAACGTTTGTCTGCCAAATACAACACAAAAATCTA
>CAZHSA010000504.1:0-2488 GCA_964535135.1 uncultured Kordia sp. | reverse complement strand
ACCCCCAACCCTCAGAGCCGAAATCTGATATTCTATCCAGTTGAACTACGCAGCCTTATTCTTCCCGAGTACTCGGGAATGTTATTATGTAAATTCTATGGGCTAGTTAGATAATTTTGCCTTGACAATGGTAGAAATGGTTTTTCCATCAGCTTGTCCTGCCAATTCTTTGGAAACAATTCCCATCACTTTTCCCATATCTTTCATGCCTGAAGCACCAATATCATCAATAGTCATTACCACTACTTTTTCTATTTCTTCTTCGCTTAATGCTTCTGGTAAAAATTGACTAATTACTTCTGCCTGATCAATTTCAGGAAGCGCCAAGTCCTTTCTGTCTTGTTCTAAATAAATTGCCGCACTGTCTTTACGTTGTTTTACCAATTTTTGTAAAATCTTGATTTCGTCAGCCTCCGTTAACTCTTCTCCTGATCCGCTTGTTTTTGCTAACAATAATTCAGATTTTACCGCACGCAATGCTGCCAAAGCTGTTTGATCTTTTGCCTTCATTGCTGTTTTCAAAGCCGTCATTATATCTTGTTGTAATCCCATAGTTCTATTTTTTGAATACGCGAAGATAAAAAATTAAACCCGAAAATCGAACAGCAATTTCCGGGTCTAAAAAAACATATATAATAGTACTAAATCAAATTAGTCAACGTTGTCGTGCAAAAAAGAATTATTATTCCTTAGTTGCATATCATCATTGCTATCCGTACCTAAACTGGTTCGGGAAGCTTTAGCGTCCGTCGCTTCAGAATCGTTCAGCTCAATTCCTGCTCTTTTGTACGCAGGTTGCTTTTCAATTTCTTCAATGCGATTGACGTTGTTGTTATTGAATTTATAATTAAACTCTTTTAACTTTCGTTTACGTTCGTCCGTTCTGCTTTTTAAACTCTCTTCAATCGTACTGTTAAAAGGATCAACAGCATCTGTAGTTGGAGTTTCTTCCAGTGGATTTTCTACTATTTTCTTCTCAAAAACTATACCATCTTCAGCAACTTGAGCAACATTTTTTTCAGTAGCAGATTCTTCATCCATATAGTCATCCAAACTGTAACGCGTGACACCGTTGTCATGCACTTCTGTCACAGGAATCACTTCTACATGATCATTTACTTCAATAGCATGTACATCATCTGACAAATCAAAACGCACTAAATTTTCCTCTTGCTGTGGCGTTTCTTCCTTTTCAGAAGTTGCTAATGGCATGTCAAAAGTAAAAGAAATTTGATTTTCTTCCTCTTCTTTTAGTTGAGCTACCACAAATTCAGGATCATTTACCTCAATGTCTTTAATTTCGTCTGACAAATGTGTAATGATAAATTCGTCTTGAATAGTTGTTGCCTTTACTTCTTCATAAATGACAGACATATTTTTGATAAGTTCCGTTGTAGGAATCAAATTGAGTTCCGCAGTATCATCTACCAACGTATGACGAATTACTTTTTCTGCTTTTGGTGCTTCAACAGGTTTTTGAGGAATCGTTGGTGTGACCACTGCCGTAGATTTTGGTGTCAAATCTTGTACCGCTGGTTGTTCATCTTCTAACGTGTGAATTACTTTTTTTGATTCTGTATTCACAATTTCATCCTGCTGATCTACATCAAAACCAGTAGCAATAATCGTTACCGAGATTGCATCTTCCAAAGTTTCATCTTCACCAACTCCCATAATGATGTTGGCGCTTCCACCAGCTTCATTTTGAATATGATCGTTGATTTCTCCGATTTCGTCAATCGTGATTTCTTCTGAACCAGAAACGATAAGCAACAGTACGTTTTTAGCTCCAGCAATTTTATTATCATTCAATAATGGAGAATCTAAAGCTTTCATAATCGCTTCGCTGGCTCTGTTAGCTCCAGAAGCATTTGCCGATCCCATAATTGCAGTTCCACTATTAGATAACACAGTTTTGGCATCGCGCAAGTCAATATTTTGCGTGTAGTGATGCGTAATTACTTCCGCAATTCCTCTAGAAGCCGTAGATAAAACTTCGTCTGCTTTGGAGAAACCTGCTTTGAAACCTAAGTTTCCGTATACTTCTCTTAATTTATCATTATTGATTACGATGAGCGAATCTACATGCGCACGTAGTTTTTCAACTCCAATACGCGCCTGTGTGTTACGCATTCGTCCTTCAAACTTAAAAGGAATCGTCACAATACCAACTGTTAATATGTCTCTGTCTTTGGCTAATTTTGCAATGACTGGTGCCGCTCCGGTTCCGGTTCCACCGCCCATTCCTGCCGTAATAAATACCATTTTTGTATTGGTATCGAGCATCGTGCCGATATCATCAATACTTTCTAAAGCAGCTTTTTCACCTACTTCTGGGTTGGCTCCTGCGCCTAATCCTTCCGTCAATGAAACTCCTAACTGTATTTTGTTAGGCACTGGACTGTTTTGTAGTGCTTGTGAATCTGTATTACAAATCACGAAGTCTACGCCTTTTATTCCTTGCTGGAACATGTGGTTGATGGCATTG
>CAZHSA010000503.1:0-2491 GCA_964535135.1 uncultured Kordia sp. | reverse complement strand
ATCCATCCCGATTTTGAACACTTTTTGCAGTTAAAACCAAAAGCGTGTATTGAACTTTTTATTGATGTACGAAATTTTGTGTTAGCAATTTATCCTGAAGCAAATGAACTTTTGTATCATACGCATGCGCTTACCGCAGTTTTTTCTATTTCTGATAAACTTTCAGATGGATTTTGTATGATTCCAATCTACAGCAATCATTTGAATTTAGGATTCCACAAAGGAACACTTTTAGACGATCCTTCTCAAGTATTGAAAGGCACTGGAAAACTCATTAGACACATTCCTATTGCTTCTCCAAGTGATTACAGAAACACGACAGTAGAAACATTGCTAAAAAATGCAATCGATTTTGCCATTTCAGACCTAAAAAAACCTTCTCAAATAACAGGAAAAATAATTTCTAAAATAAAGAAGTAACTTTTTGCGTATATTTAGACATATTGGTTAGAAAAACACTCCGTATTATGATTTCATGGCTTATTGCATTTTTTGGAGAATTATTTATTATTTCAGAAGAATGGAAATTTTATAAGAAGAAAAAGGAACAACGTGCTTACGAAAAAGCAAATAAACTTCCCAAAAAGCGCATGCTTTCTCCGCTTACAGAAGCATTCTTTGTAGTTCCTGTCATCATTGTTGCGGTAACTTTTGTGTTTTATTCGTTTATAAATCCTATAAAACAAACACGTGACACCAACGATAACCTAAGCGCATTGATCTATTTATTGAGTAAGGACAAATCACATCATGGTATATATCCTGAAAATATTATCGAACTTTCTCGTAAAAATCCTTTGTATGGCGATTTGACAAAAGATGGTTGGGAACGCGAAGTTATTTACCAACAAATAGAAAATGGACAAGGTTTTACACTAAAATCTAAAGGGAAAGATGGAGTTTTAGACACGAAAGATGATATAGTTTTTATAGAAAAAAAATAATAGATAATTTTAGAGTTTGATTTTATAGTATCCACAAAAAGTTATAGACATTTAAAATGGTATGAATAGTATAGTAACGTTTCAGAAGATAGTTTCTTATTCCAGTATTGGTCTCTTTTTCTTGGTGACAATACTTTTCTTTTCATCATATACTTCGCTGAAAAAAGAACGCAGAACAAAATGGCGTTTGTATCATTGTTCAAAATTCTTGGCTATTGAAAAAGCCACTACAAACACGTATCCGCATAGTTTACGGTGTTTGGTTGATAATGATTATAAAATTGAAGATGGCAATGGAAATCTATTCAAATATGAATCCATTAACGACGGAGAAGATTATGTGTTATTTTCTGTTGGACAAGACGGAATTCCGTATACCGAAGATGATGTGCATGCAACAAAATACGATTTGTCAAACGACTAAATACGTTGGAAGTATTTTAATAAAAAAAGCGGGATTTCCCCGCTCTTTCTCTATTCTTTTTTAATGCTCTTGAACTTTACAGCAAAATGTTAAAATCCAACTATTATCAGTATCTCCACCTTTTATTTTTTCAGTTTTGAAGTTTGAAATAATAGATTTTTTGATTTTTAAGTTTTTTAGATCTCTTTTTTTCATTGTATGAAATTTTTTAGGTTCATAAATTCAATATATAAAATCTGATCCTGAATAACTTACGGGATTACCATACTTCAGATAAGAAGTAAACTTAAAATCTAAAGGATCGTAAGTTTGAGATTGCTGTGAATTAAAAAAAGCGAATAAAAACTACTATTAGCACTTTTAATGTTTATCTATCGTACAACATAATGTTAAAAAACAAGTTGGGTCAACAGTTGCACCACGACCTACAATTTTTTTTTGCTCAAGATTAGAAATCATAGTTTTGTTCACTTTCAAATTTTTAAGGTTTCTTTTTTTCATGATATAAGTTTTTGATTATGTTGAAAATATACTAAAAGAATATCTCAATCGTTTACGGGAATACCATACTAAATCATATCAAATGCCTTATGAATCCTTTTAAAAAATTTACAGCTTGGTTTACAGAAGAGTGTGAAAAGAATACGTTACGTTTTCCAGCTGCATGTTGCTTGTCAACCATTGGTATTGACGGATATCCGAATGCGCGTTTTGTTTCTCTAAAAGAAGTTGCCACGGACGGATTCATCATTACAGGTACACTTTCCTCCCAAAAAGGCACAGAAATTACACAACATCCAACAGCCGCATTGACTTTTTGGTGGACTGCTACGGAGCGACAAGTTCGTATACAAGGTGATGTTGTTGAGATTTCAGAAACGCAAGCACAACGGTATTTTAAGGAACGAAATCAAGATTCGAAATTGGTTTCTACGGTTTTTAGTCAAGGAGAAAAGATTGTAAATTTTGAAGTGATGAAAGCTCAATTTCAACAGCAAAAAGAAGCTCTAGATACGTCTACTATTGAAAAACCTGCAAATTGGAGCGGCATTTGTATTCGCCCAAAACGTATCGAATTTATGGAGTTTAAAGTCAGCAGACTCCACGAACGTACTGTTTTTGA
>CAZHSA010000502.1:0-2495 GCA_964535135.1 uncultured Kordia sp. | reverse complement strand
AAGCTTTTGAAGCAGAAAAAGCGGTGAATGAAGCTCGTATTGCCGCAAATGCTCCTGTTGTAGAAGATGCAGTTGAAGATGCTGGAGAAGCTCCTGCAGGTGAAGAAGAATAAATTATAGGTATTACATATAATTTTTAGCCTAGTAAATGTTAAATTTGCTAGGCTTTTTTTTATGATATTGATATGCGAATTGAAGATTGTTTTTATTTAGGAAAGATTGTTAAGAAGTACAGCTTTAAAGGTGAATTGCTGGCGAAATTGGATACAGATCAACCCGATTTGTATAATGATTTGGATGCCGTTTTTATTCAGCTTGGACGCGATTTTTTACCTTTTTTTATTGAGAAATCCTCCTTGCACAAATCAGATTTGTTGCGATTGAAGTTTGAAGATATTGATACGGAAGAAGATGCCGATCAGCTGTTGAAGTGCGAGTTGTATTTGCCGCTAGCGTTTTTACCAAAACTAGAAGGTAATAAGTTTTACTATCACGAAATTATTGGTTTTACGATTGAAGATGCTTCTTTTGGCACTGTTGGAAAAATTGTAAGTGTAAATGATACGACTGCACAACCGTTGTTTGAAGTGGAACGCGGACCAATTGAAATTTTGATTCCGATGAATGACGATATTATTAAAAAGGTAGATCGTGAACAGAAAACCATTCATATTGAAGCGCCTGAAGGTTTGATAGATTTGTATTTACAATAAAAAAGTATGTATGATGATAAAAATGGCGGAAGTTGATTTGAAAACAAAGTACGGAATATTCCATGAAGTACTTTTTTATGACGGACAGAAAGAAGCAATTGCATTTTATATGGGCAATATTTCGGAAGGAGAAAATGTATTATGCCGTGTGCATTCTTCATGTATACATGCACATATTTTTAATAGTGTTGAATGTGAATGTAGAGAAGAAATGGCCATTGCACAACAATTGATACAGCGAGAAGGAAAGGGCATTATTATATGGCTAGAGCAAGAAGGAAAAGGAAATGGACATTATGCCTTGTTGAAAAGTATTCCTTTTAAACGCGCTGGCATGCGACAAACAGAAGCCTATGAAGCCGCAGGTTTTCAGAAAGATGCACGCGATTTTTCGGCCGCAGCCAACATTTTAAAAGCATTGGAAGTAAAATCAATTACCATGTTGACAAACAATCAAAAGAAAGTGAATACACTTACACAACACGGAATTGTAATTTCTAGCACAAAACCGCTTAAATTGTAAGCTATGAGCAAACCTTTTCGATTTAAAGAATTTACGATTCGGCAAGATAGAACCGCTATGAAAGTGGGCACTGATGGCGTATTGTTGGGCGCTTGGACTTCTATAGAGCGCAATCCGTTTTCAATTTTGGATATTGGCACTGGTACAGGTTTAATCGCTTTGCAATTGGCACAACGTTCCAACGCAGAAGTGATTGATGCTTTAGAGATTGACGATGACGCGTATGAGCAAGCTGTTGATAATTTTGAGAATTCTCCTTGGAGCGATCGTTTGTTTTGCTATCATGCAGGTTTGGACGAATTTGTAGCAGAAATTGAAGACAAATACGATTTGATTGTTTCGAATCCGCCTTTCTATACCGAAAATTACAAAACTGATAATACACAACGTGATACAGCTCGTTTTACAGACGCATTGCCTTTTGAGGAATTGTTGGCGGGCGTTGCCCATTTGTTGGAACCAACTGGAACGTTTCATACCATTATTCCGTTTAAAGAATACGATCATTTTGTGCATCTGGCGGAAGCCCACTACTTATTTCCATATGAAACTTGCCATGTAAAAGGAAATCCTACAGCAGCTTTTAAACGCAGCTTACTTTCGTTTTCATTTGAAAAAAGAGACAATCATGTAGCTGAATTGACTATTGAAACCGCAAGACATCAATTTACAGACGCATATATTTCACTAACGAAGGACTTTTATTTAAAATTATAACAATTAGTCTTTGTTTTGTGACATTTCATTAATTACTTTTGTGATCGCGATTTACAAACATTCCGTAAATTTGAGTATTAAAAAATGCTATAAACAGACGATTGATGAAACCAGATTTATTCCAAGCTCCTGATTATTACAACCTAGACGAGCTATTATCCGAAGAACATAAATTAGTAAGAGATGCTGCCCGCGAATGGGTAAAGAGAGACGTGTCTCCGATTATAGAAGACTATGCGCAACGTGCTGAGTTTCCAGAACAGATTATTGATGGATTGGCAGGAATTGGAGCATTTGGTCCGTATATTCCAGCAGAATATGGTGGTGCAGGCTTAGATCAGATAAGTTACGGATTGATTATGCAAGAGATTGAGCGTGGCGACTCTGGAGTTCGCTCTACGGCTTCTGTACAATCTTCTTTAGTGATGTATCCAATTTGGAAATATGGTAACGAAGCACAACGTAAAAAATACTTGCCAAAGTTAGCTTCTGGAGAATGGATGGGATCTTTTGGTTTAACAGAACCAGATCACGGAAGTAAT
>CAZHSA010000501.1:0-2506 GCA_964535135.1 uncultured Kordia sp. | reverse complement strand
TGGTCTTTCGTTCCGAAATTAAATCGCCATCTTCTGAAATTCCTTCAATAAATAGTGTTACGTTTTTGGTATACGTATCGTATATTTTAAACGTAGTAGCAGTTTCAGTGTTGAGTTTTACCGTTGGTAACCACGAAATTGATCCGTACTTTTTAAATACAGGGTTTAAATATGACGTGTAATTTGGTGCGTAATATTTTTTTCCCGTAGAAAAAAACTTGGTTGCTTTTATAGATATGTATGTATCATTAAAATCAAATAGTGGAATTTCTCGTGAGTAAATTTTAATAATTCCGTCAGCTCGTCTACCGTTAAGCGGAACAACGCTATGCGTGTCAACTACAATACGTTCTATTTCTGATAAAGAAAGATTGTATAAAATTCGTAAATCAGGACCACGCAACTGTCTATTGTCAAGAAATACAGCAGGTTTTCCTCTTTTCACCGATCTATTAGAGATGACTACTGTTCCTCTTTCTTCAACCGCATTAAAGCCGTTCAAGTTAATAAACCGTACAACATTATAATAATTATAATATTCTTCTGCTGTAATATCTGTGACTTTAGGATCTGCCATAAACGGATCTTTATACGCCAATCTCGGATTTTCCGCTTCTAAAACAACCGTGTCAAGTGCTTCTGATTCTTCATAAAAGAAATCTTTGGGAACTGTAAAATCGGCTGTCATCGTACTATTTTTTGTTGCATTTAAGAAAGCTGTTGAAATTTTATCTTCTTTATTTTTGACGATAAATTGAAGATACATTTTAGGCTTTTTCAAAATTCCTTTTTTAGTAACGTATGAAAAGCGAACACTTTCCTCTTTTTCTAAAATTAAACCTGATAATTCAAATTTTTGATTGTCATCCAAGTTAATAAATTGTGCGCTGTGATTTTTTGTAGAATGAAAAAAGAGTTGTTTAACGTCTGTTTTGGGTACATTTACACGTCCAGAAATTGTAATTCCATTTTCAAAAGGATGTATTGCTGTTGGTTTTGTTCTAAAAATGTTTTTCCACTCATAGCGACTCCAACCTTGTGTCAGCAATAAAATATCTAACTCGTACTTTTTCTTTCGATCCATGTTGTGAAAATAGTACTGTGGATTTTCCACAAAACCACGCACATGAGGTTTTAGATAAAAAGTAGACACAATATTGTGTTGTGGTTGATAGCTTTGTGTACTTTCTGGCAATACAGAAATACTCACATTGGCGTTTTTCTGTAAGTTGAGTTCTTTTACAGATAATATAATGGAATCTTTAATGGTGTTGATTTTTGCAAGGTTGATGGCAGCCTTTTTGATGCCATAATCATTAAAAAACAAACGCTCTAGGATCGGGTTTTGATCGTTGTCAAATACCGTTACTGTATTAATTCCTTTAAACAATTCCTCTTTTTTGATGCGAATTGCTTTTTGCAACTTGTCAAATTGTAGCGCAACTGTTTTAAGTTTTCCATGTTGATGAATGAGTACTTTGTAGGTTTTAGTTGGATTTTTTTGAAGTGTTTCTTCATTTGTGCTAAAATCAAAAATCACATCATTTTCAGTGAGACTTTGTAGCATTAAAGAAATGCCTTTTGCTTTTGCTTGTGGCAATGCTTTGGTGATTGTACCTCCGTTTTCAATGGTAATTTCAGCGGTGTACGTTATATTTTTTTTAGGTTGAAATAAAAATTTCCCCATGCCCAAGGTGTTGCTTTCAAAAGAAGCAACTTGCTTTTTTTCGTCATCATAGACGACTCCAGAGATGGAAACGCCTTTTCCGTCATCGCCAATGATTTTAAAGCCAATATTGTTGGTGGTGTTTGCTACGATATGTCCACCTTCAGGTAAGAATTGAAAATCGAAACGCGCTTTTTCGGTTGCTTTTTTTTCATTGAGACTTTCATCTGTTATGACTTCAATTTTTTGGATAAACGCATTGTCTTCCTTAAAATTTTTCATCCAATTGGTGTCTGCTTTTACATAATACGTTCCTGCTGAAAACGTAGAATCAATGACGAAGTTTCCATGAGTGACACCATTTTCAGCAGCAAACAACGCTTTTTTGAGCTGATTTCCTTGTGCATCATAAATGCCCACATTGATATTGGTAGTTGCCTTTGATGAAAGTTGGTTCCTTTGATCGTATGTATAGCCTTTGAACCAAATTTCTTCTCCTTGAAAAAATGTGGTTTTGTTCAAATGAAGGTGTAGCGCTTCCCGTGGAAGTTCAAAATAAGTGGCATAAACTGCTTCCGCGGTTTGTTTTTGACTGAAGAGCGGTAAAATGCTCAGTAAAATAATTGGTAAGATAATGTACTTTTTTTTCATAATAATCGGTTAAAGTTATACAATTTAAAAAGTCAAGAATCGTTTTTTCATAAGCGTTTGGTAAGAACATTTATGAAAATGATGGTTAACGAACTTGAATGGTTTTTTTCTCAGAAATTAAGGTACCATCTTCCGAAATTCCTTCAATAAATAGCGTTACGTTTTTGGTATACGTATCGTATATTTTAA
>CAZHSA010000500.1:0-2519 GCA_964535135.1 uncultured Kordia sp. | reverse complement strand
TGAATACGATCATGTGATGATAGGAACTTTTAACGAAGAACCTAACATCAATCCAGACGAAGTAGCTTCCTGGAAGTGGATGGATGTGCAAGCAGTTAAAGATGACATTGCAAAAAGTCCTGACATGTACACAGCTTGGTTCAAAATTATATTTGAAAAATTTTACAAACATATAAAAGTTGATATTTGAAACGAGCATGTTAAAAAGTTTATCACATAAAGGGAATGGTTAATAGCGAACAGCATGTGACCAATAAAAGACAAATAATGTAAACACATGAAAGTTACCGTAAGCAGAAAAGCACACTTTAATGCAGCACACCGATTATATCGACCAGATTGGGATGATGCTAAAAACAATGAAGTTTTTGGAAAATGTAACAATCCAAACTATCACGGACACAATTATGAAATGATTGTCAGTGTCAAAGGTCCAATAGATCCTGAAACTGGTTATGTGATGGATGTTAAAATACTAAAGGATTTGATAAAGTCAGAAGTAGAAGATGCCTTTGATCACAAAAACCTAAATTTGGACGTTCCCGAATTCAAAAACTTAAATCCCACTGCGGAAAACATTGTTGTTGTTATTTGGAATAAACTGCGAAAACATATAAGTCCTTCTTTAGCATTAGAAGTCGTCTTGTATGAAACACCAAGAAACTTTGTGAAATACACTGGAGAATAACAATATTATGATACTACATCCCTTACAATTTGAGCCAATTTACAAAGAACGTATTTGGGGCGGTGACAAACTACGCACGCAACTTAACAAAAATGTTACTGGAGAAGCTATTGGCGAAAGTTGGGAGCTCTCAGATGTAGAAGGAGCACCTTCTATCGTAGCAGAAGGAACATTGAAAGGGAAAACATTACAAGAACTCAGCGAAACCTATCAAGGAGCTTTACTAGGCAATAAAGTTTATGAGCAATTTGGAACAAAATTTCCGTTGCTTATTAAATATATTGATGCTAAAAGCGATTTATCCATTCAAGTACATCCTACTGATCAATTGGCAAAAGAACGTCACAATTCATTCGGAAAAACGGAAATGTGGTATGTAATGCAAGCAGATCCAGGCGCAAAACTTATGGTAGGATTCAATCAAGAAGTGACCAAAGAACAATATCAAACACATCTTGAAAACAATACACTCACTGAAATTCTCAACTTTGAAGAAGTCAAAAAAGGCGATGTATATTTTTTGCCTACGGGCAGAATTCATGCCATTGGCGGCGGAATCGTCTTAGCGGAAATTCAGCAAACTTCAGACATTACCTACCGTATTTACGATTGGAATCGAGTTGATGCTGCGGGAAACGCACGCGAATTGCACACAGCATTAGCTTTAGACGCCATTGATTATACGCTGCATAAAAACTACAAAACGCACTACACTGAAGCACCAAATACAGTCACCAACTTAGTCAACTGTCCCTATTTTACCACGAATCTTATTCCCTTTACGGGAGAAATGGTACTAAATCATGACGATAAGGACTCTTTTGTCATATACATGTGTGTAAAAGGAAACGTTACCTTTGAAACCAACATGTACAAAAATGTGCTGAAATTTGGCGAAACTTTACTACTTCCTGCTGCACTTAAAAATATTAAAATAAGCACCGATGAAGCTTCTGAACTTTTAGAAGTCTACATTAAGTAATTTGCGTGTTTTCATTCCTACGAAAGTAGGAATCCAAAATACTAAGAGATTCTTATTACAAAGCTAATGCGTTTCCCAATGGCTAATTCAACTATGAAACCTTACGTATTGGTTTCTCTTTCAGTGGAAAGCCGAACAATGCATTACAAATAATTTCTTCGGTATTTGATTTCTTTTTTGATTTGCTCACCATAATGCGAACCATCAGCTTTTGTGTATCTTGTTGAATCAATTGTGCTTGAATTGTCAAAGCATCGTTCAAACGTGCGCTTTTTGTCATCTTAAACGAGTAATCGACAATGGCAGGAACCGCTTGCAAATAAAATTCTTTAATTGGATAGGTGGCTACCGTTTGAATCTTTTCAAAAAGAATATGTGGATGTAAAAATCCGTTGCTATTCGTTACTTTCTTCGTAACTAAAAATTGAATATTTGTTTGTATACTATTTTGTGCTGATGTGTTCATAAGATATAATTTAATGGTGTAACAAAAGTGGTATTGGTGCTAAAGGTGCATGCGATTTGTGCTTCCCTAAAAAGGATTGAAAAAAGCGAATGATCATGGCGATCATTTCGGTACTATTTTTTGTGTATTTCATATCAAAGAATTTTAAAAATTAAACAGGTTAAAAATAAAAAAGGTGCCTTGTAAAAAGCACCTTGATAAGTTTATGATATAGATATTGAATTGTTAACTAATACTTACGTTGATGCTTGTGGTACGGGCGTTTCATATTCGACACAGGAATAAAGATCGCGGTGCCCTGTTTTGGCGCAAAGCAATTCGTAAGTTGGCGATATAAGTGTACTAAAACATTCATTGGTATAAATCTAGAAAAATAAAATTAG
>CAZHSA010000499.1:0-2521 GCA_964535135.1 uncultured Kordia sp. | reverse complement strand
CAACAAATTAACAAATTAACGAATTAACGAATCCACAAATAGACAAATCCACAAAAAACAAAAAACAAAACTACTTTGCACAAGCAGAAGCAGGTTTCGTGTCATCCCGAACAAATCGTGTTTTCGGAACACCGATAGGACATGCCGCAACGGAATCGCAATCCATCAATTCGGAGCAACCGCCTACGGTGACATAATCTGAAACAGTTTGAATGATAATCGTAATAGGAACCGTTCCTCCATGAAGGGTTCTTGCCGTTAAATCAGAAATAGTTGATTTGCTAAGCTGTAAGTTTTTAAGATTCTTTTTTTTCATAATTGTGAAATTTAAAATGGGTTTGTTGGTTACTGGTTACTGAGTTGAAAACTAGGTGATTCAAAACAAACAGATTGCCGCGTCGCAATGACGTAGTGGAGGTGTTGGGTGCTAGGTAGTTTCAAACAACAAATTAACGAATAAACAAATGAACCAATCCACAAAAGATAAGTCCAAAAAAAGCGAACCCAAACAGGTTCGCCATTTAAAAAAATGATTCTAATAATCTCTTTTACAAGCGCTATCAGGGTTGGTGACTGTATCTACAAATTGTGTATATTTAATCGTTTTCGGGCATATTGAAATGGAATCACATGCCGCTAATTCTGAGCAACCACCAGCCGTGGCATAATCTGTAGTTCGGATAATAACAATTGTTGCAACGTTTACAACGGAATCCGTACCACCAGAAATTCTATAACTATGCAAACTGGAAATTGTAGACTTTTGAAGCCGTAAGTTTTTTAAATTCTTTTTTTTCATAATCAAAGGTATAAATGATGAATACTAAGTTTTATAAAAAAAAAGATACTAATAAAAACGAAAGCCAAAGTACGGTTTTCCCGTAAAAATGGCGTAACATGTTGATTTTGAATAACTCCAGATCGTCACTTCGAGTGGCGAATCTGTGATTCGTTGTATCGAGAAGTACTGCGAAACGGAAAGGAATTAGTAGTGAGTATTGAGAGTATATGAAACGTCATTACGAGGAAGGATGACGAAGTAATCTGTAAGTATCAGAGCATAATTTTAGTATGAAACCAACAGATTGCCACAGCTTCGCCTCGCAAAGACATAGTAAGAAGTTAGTTTTGAGCATTGAGAAGTCTCAAAATGCCAACGAATAGCACAAAACTTCAAACAAATCAACAAACAAACAAATTGACAAATCAACAAGTAAAAAAACAAACAACTCACAACGGAGCGTAGCGATCAAAACGAATAGACAAACAAAAAAGCCGTATTTTTACAAAAGTGTACCACACACAAAAAATTGCTACAATGAAGATCGTAAAATTCACAAAAAAAGGAATCTACTGCATTCCAGGAAAGTTTTATCTAGATCCTTGGTTGCCTGTAGACTATGCTGTTATTTCCCACGGACACGCCGATCATGCGCGCTGGGGAATGAAGCACTATCTATGTCACACACATACCAAAAACATTCTCAAACATCGCATCAGCGAAGACATTTCGGTAGAAACGCTCGGTTATAACGAACCAAAAACCATCAACGGAGTCAAACTCAGCTTTCATCCTGCGGGACACATTATCGGTTCGGCGCAAATTCGATTAGAATACAAAGGAAAAGTCGTAGTGTTTACGGGTGATTACAAAGTGAAACACGACAACATTACCATTCCGTTTGAAACGGTAAAATGTCACGAATTCATTACGGAAAGTACGTTCGGATTGCCTATCTACAAATGGTTGCCCGAAGAAACGCTGCAACAACAAATTCACAATTGGATATTACAAAACCAAGCCAACAATCGCACAAGTGTGTTATTTGGGTATTCGCTAGGAAAAGCGCAGCGCATCATGAAATTGGTAGAAGGTTTGGACGAAATTTTGGTGCATAATGCCATCTATCACATCAACAATGCCATTGAAGCGTCGGGAATCATCTTACCTAAAACACAACGCTTAGATGGAAACTTCAACAAAGCAGACATTCAAAATAAAATCATCATCATGCCGCCTGGCTTACTAGGAAGTAAAATGTTGAAACGTGTGCCCAATGCGGCTACGGCAATCTGTTCAGGTTGGATGCAAATTCGCGGGAATCGTCGTTGGAGAGGCGTTGATGCAGGTTTTGCCGTGAGCGATCATGCAGATTGGGACGGTTTATTGCAAGCCGTCAAAGCTTCGGAAGCGGAAAAAGTATACGTCACACACGGTTCACAAGCCACGTTTGCCAAATACTTAAATGAAATTGGAATCGCTGCGGCGGAAGTGATCACAGAATATGGTGACAACGAATTGGAAGCTGCGGAAGCCAAAAAAGAAGTGACAGTATGAAGCAATTTTCAGCACTCATCAGCGCCATCGAAATTACCAACAAAACCAATGCTAAAATTGCTGCACTAGTTGCATATTTCAAGGTTGCGGATGATAAAGACAAATTATGGATGATCATGCTTTTTACTGGAAAACGGCCGCCGCGACCTGTAAAATCTTCGCTCATGAAAGAATGGTGTGCTG
>CAZHSA010000498.1:0-2528 GCA_964535135.1 uncultured Kordia sp. | reverse complement strand
TCACTACTGGTTCAACATCACACGCATCACTCACCATCGGGGCTACAAACACTGGTGCGCCTGGACATTCTACTGGTGTCGTTTGGGCTGCACAGGTAATCGTCGGTGGTGTCGTATCCACAACTTCTATTGTCGCTGAACAAGTTGAACTATTTCCACAAGCATCTGTCGCTGTCCACGTTCGAGTTGTTGATGAGGTTCCTCCACATCCTGGTACTATTACATCCACAAAGGTCACTACTGGTTCAACATCACACGCATCACTCACCATCGGGGCTACAAACACTGGAGCTCCTGGGCATTCTACTGGTGTCGTTTGGGCTGCACAGGTAATCGTTGGGGGCGTTACATCTTCTAAAATATCAAAAGTATAAGTACATACTTGAGATTCTTCAGTTCCTGTTAATGTTCCACTTCCGTCTAAATCATCAAAAACTGTAATGGTACGAGTTACTGTCTGACCGCCCATTGCACACACATCATAAGTAGTTATATCATCTGTACAGGTAAATGCAATTTCTCCACACGGCATATCACCTATAACGATATTATATGGTGGAGCCGATAAAGCAGCTACGTCTGCTGGGCAAGCAGGAATGTTAGCAAACTGTGTACAATCATAATCACCTAAGTCATTATCTGTAGAGCAAGTTGCTTCAAATGCACAACATCCGTCTATAGACAGTCCTTGTAAAGAAATGTTATTAGATGAAGCACAGAGGATAAAACTAACCGTTCCAGTAGAACCAACAACAGGTATTTCTCCAGGTATAAGCCCCATTGGATCTGGTGTTCCAAGCATAGTAGGATTACAATTCTCATCATAAGTAGATGGAGAACCAACACCCGCCTTACAGCCGGAGCCTTGTGCAATCAAAAAAGTGATCATAGGCATATTGCCACCTGCAATACAGCCTGCTATATCTACATTAAAACATGTAGCCAAAGATCCAATATCAAAAATCACATCGGCACATTTGTATCCATTGGCACCACAGCTATTAGTCAGGTCCATAATTGGCATACAACCACTGGCATTAACATTAGCATTGTAATATGCACAATCAACGGTGGTATCGATTGGATCACAAAGCCCAGAGCAATTATTGTTACAATCTGGATTAGTGATGAGACATTCTCCCACCTGTGCTGTTAAATTTGTAGTAAGCCCAAACATCAACATAGTTAACATTAACACAAGGGGTAATTGCCTAATCATAGATGATTTTTGAGTGATATTTTTTTTCCAACAAGTAGAAAAAAAGAAATTAAGATTTCGTTTTTCAAAATCTTTTAGGGGATCATGTCTTCTCATGGTAATTGTAAGTTTTAAATAAAAAAATATTTCGGTTAAGATTATAGAATAGTATGTAAGGGCAAGGCAAAGCATTTTACAAATACCTTGTTGCCTAGAATAAAACATTCGGGTAATTCTTAATTATTCCTTAAAGGAATAATTAGACTTAACAAAACACTTACTTGGAGCTAAAAAGCAAATTGGGTAGGTTTTGTTTTCTTGGTTTATTGAATTTTACCATTACAAAATACTGAACATAAAACCATATCCAAATGAGTACCCATCTTAAAAAAGGGTAATCAATAGGTGATGATTTTTAAACATACCAATTACTAGAACAAAAGACATTCTAATGTTCAAGTACATTTTTTTGTAAGTAGTATTAGTATAGCTTGAAACAAGCATTCAAATATTGAATTTCTTATTTCAATGTTGAAAAGTTTTGCAAAAAGAAATTATGAATCAGGATTATGATTAACATTGGCAAGTTGAATGTCAAATCATAGTATGTTTTTTATTCACAGATTTTGGGACAAAAGTGAAATTTAATTTTCTTTTATAGAAAATCATATATCAAAGCTACAAAAGAAATTAGATAAACCCAAAAATACATCTATTATTTATAAACATTTTCTTATTAAGTTAATTCAAAAACTTAATGTTATGACAAAAAAAAACTCCTTCTCTGAATAATCAGAGAAGGAATCTATATCATTAAGGAAATGATTTGTTATGACAATAATTTCTTATTGAACAATCATCTTCCTTGTTGCAGTGTTAGTAGCCGTTTCTAATCGGTAGTATAGTAATCCTGTACTACTTAATTCAGAACGATCAATCACTATTTCATTGTAACCTTTGTTATAATCTCCTTCATATTGCTTCAATACTCTTCCTGCTACATCATAAATAGTAACACTACCATGCGTTGCACTTGGTAAAGTAAAGCCAATCAAAGTTTGATTATTGAAAGGATTAGGTTGATTCTGATAAAGCGCAAAAGGCTGATCAATCGCGCCTCCATTTTCTGAGTTAAAGTTCAATGTTACATCCATTACTTCCATGCTAGAAGAATAAGCTTCTGCTTTCGTATAACGAGAACTAATCGTTAATGCGTCACTTAATTGAGCGATTGATTTCGCTTTTACAACTAAAGTAAATAGTACTGCATCATCCGCTAGTGTCATACCTTCTCTACTATTCCAGCTAGTCGTAATAACTCCTTCATTCG
>CAZHSA010000497.1:0-2537 GCA_964535135.1 uncultured Kordia sp. | reverse complement strand
GAATTCCTATTTAATAAAATAGAAACCACATGAGCTAAAATGAAAATAAAACACTAAAAATGTGGTTTATAGCAGTGAGTTTCTAGGTTTAATTATACATGTAAATTGAATTAGCTGTATCGAACTGACGATATTATAACATACTTTACACGTTTGAATAGTGTAATATAAGTGAAAGTGTCAATTATATTAACGAAACGTATACTATTTTTGCCAGATGAAATTTAAAAGCACCTTTTTATATGGAGTCTGCATTGGTATTTTAGGAATCGTTCTGTTTTCTTCAAAAGCAGTGTTGGTAAAACTAATGTATGCGCACAAAGTAACTTCCTTAGATGCGTTATTGCTGCGAATGCTTTTTTCATTTCCAATATACATACTCATCGCATACGTTTATAAAAACCAAAAAAATCCTGCTCGTACCACACAGAAAGATTATGTATGGATCATCCTTTTTGGATTTGTGGGGTATTATTTAGCCAGTCTGTTCGATTTTATAGGACTTACCTACATAAAAGCAAGTTTGGAGCGCATTATTTTATTTATATATCCTACCATTGTGCTGCTCTTAAATCGTTTTTTCTTACAAACAAAAATAACGACCAAACAGTTGCTTGCCATCGGAATTACGTACATTGGAATCATCATTGCGTTCGGACAAGAAGTGCAATTCTCAGGAACCAACACGTATATTGGTGGCGCTTTTATCTTACTAAGTGCAATAACCTATGCTTCCTATTTAGTTGGAAGCGGCTGGTTGATTCCAAAATTTGGCGTTGTAAAATTCACAGCGTATGTCATGCTTGTTTCTTGTATCTGTGTATTTATTCATTATGGAATTGCAGGAAGCTTTGATATATTTCATTTTTCATGGGAAGTCTATTTGTTAGGATTTTTAATTGCGCTTTTTGCGACGGTCATTCCTTCTTTTTTAGTGTCAGAATCTATCAAACACATTAGTTCTTCTAACTTTGCCATTATTGCTGCTATTGGGCCCGTTTCTACAATTATTCTGGCTGTTATTTTTCTTGGAGAAACACTAACGCTTTTACAGTATTTTGGTTCTCTAATAGTTATTTCAGGAATTGTTTTTATCAATCTAAAGAAAAGAAAAAAGAACTAATGCAATACCGATAATTCTGTGAATTGTATGATGAATACCAAGATGGCACATACTAATCTAGAAAAAAAGATGTTTATTTGATATGAACTCACTAAAACCAATCCAATGAAACGAAACATTGCCATTCTTTTAGGAATATTTATAGTTGCTGCTTGTGCTTCCGATAAGAAAGAAACTGAAAAAAAGCCGCCAGTTATAAAAGCTACTTCTACAGAAACAGCGTATAAAGTTGGTGAAGATTGGTTTGTAGGCCGATGGAGTGTTGCGCCGCAAGTAGCGCATGATACGCTTCAAATAACCAGCTACGGAACTAAGACAGATTTTACCTTTAAAACCAATATTGATAGTATTTCATTTACGATAGAAGCCAATACTCATAAAGACTTTTATGTGCAGCTAAACGATAGTGTATTGGCACATACGATCATTACGGCAATTCCTTTTAAAACAAAACCAATTGGGCATACTGAAATTGAAGACTCCGACATAAAAATAAAATACCAACAAGGAGAAAGTAGTTATATTCAAAACTTAAAAAAAGCATATCCGCTTACGCTATCAGAAACAGCAACGGATCAAGAAAAAGTATTGCAGGTATTGCATTGGACTAACAGTCGTTGGAAACACAGTGGAAACAATTCGCCTAAAAAAAATGATGCAATTTCTATTTTGCAAGAAGCCGAAGCAGGCGGACGTTTTCCTTGTTTTGCCTATGCAATTGTATTGCGCGATCAGTTAAATGCACTTGGTTATAAAGCACGAACGGTTTATTTAAAAACAGCTGATGCCAAAACCCGAAAAGGTTCACCAGGACATGTGGCAACGGAAGTATTTTTGAACGATTTGCAAAAATGGGTGTTTATTGACGGACAATTTAATGTAATGCCAAGTTTGAATGGAGTTCCCTTAAACGCTGTAGAATTTCAAAATGCCATCAGTACTGATTTTGATGCATTCCAATTACTAAGTCTAGCATCAAACGATGCAAAACCGTCCAAAACAAGCTATGTAGAGTTTGTGTATGACTATTTATTCTACATAGATACCACGTTAGATAACAGATACGAAATAGATACGCGTCACTTAATAGACGGAAAAGCATCGCTCATGTTAGTGCCGAGCGGCGCAGAAAACTTAGATTATATCAATTTTTGGGAAATGGATGTGAAGTATTGTAAATACACAACTTCTGCGAAAACTTTTTATGCGAAACCTTTATAAGGATCATTTAAAATAGAAGGAAGCTTTTATATTCCATCAAAAAACACAATAAATAACGTGAATTCGATGTAAAAAGTTTTGTTTGAAACTTTTCTTTTCCGCAGTATAGCAGGAATTTTTTGTTAAAAATTTTTGAAACCTTGGAAATCGAAGATTCATGAGTTCAATAATTTAAAAATAGAAAATCACGAAC
>CAZHSA010000496.1:0-2549 GCA_964535135.1 uncultured Kordia sp. | reverse complement strand
CCGACTTTGAAATTGTCATATTGAATCAGAAGAATATAGCCCTAAAAGCTGAATTTAACTAGGCATCATAGCAAAACTTTATTTTCAAATCCTAATAATTGGGAATGGTCAGAGTGGAGTACAAATCTTCTTAAGCAAAAGTCATTGATTTTTATGGGATGGGAGATATTGGAGGAATAGATGAATTAATCCAAATAAAGAATAGACGCACAACACATAACAACGTGTATAATTAATTGCTTAATGGTGTTTAAAGATTACCACGGAAATTCTGCCAAATTTCCTTCACGCAGTTTCTTTTTGCTAACTTAGTGCTAACAGCAACTAACCATACACGAACACGTTGTGCAACATTTGACCAAAATGAACGAAACAAGAAAACAATTAACTTTATTCATTGAAAACTCAAATGAAAATATTGAAAAAATCAGGAAGGAATATAATCCCGAACAATTTGATTTAATTCAAGCTCATGTTACGCTTTGTAGAGAAGATGAGATTGAGTCAATCGGCAGAATAGTAGAACGAATTAAAGCCTTAAACCTTAAAAAACCAATCCGAATTGAATTTAACAAAGCTATAAGGTTTGCGAATGGAAATGGAGTTTTGATACCTGCCAAAACTGAAAATATTGAGTTTATAGAATTAAGAGAAACTATTTTAGGTAAGAACAAAAATTTAAAAGAACAGTTTCCTCACGTAACTCTGATGCATCCGAGAAACTCGAAATGCGATGACGAGAAATTTGAAGAAATATTGAATCGAGAATTGCCAACAGAATTAGAGTTTGAAAAAATCAGTTTGATAGAACAAAATAATGGCGGAAAATGGAAAATCTTATCGGAATTTAATATTGTGGAATAAAAATTTTAAAACATCGAGAATGAAAAAATTCTTAGGAATATTATTGTTGACTCTATTTGTTTTTTCCTGCAAGGGACAATCAAACTCTAACCTTGAAAGAAATGTTGGCGGACCATGTCAAGATTGCGAAGCACTTTTGGATTATAAGCTAATTGAATCTAAACCAAAGTCAATTGATACTTTACCGAGATTTGAAAATAACGAACCAAAAGTTAAGATAACAGGAACTGTATTCCAAAAAGACGGAAAAACACCAGCAGAAAATATTTTACTTTACATATATCATACAGATAGAAACGGAATTTATCAGCCAAGTGAAAATCCCATCAGTTGGGAGAAAATTCACGGACAATATCGTGAATGGTTAAAAACAGGCAAAGACGGAAAATTCACTTTTTATACTTTCAGACCAGCACCATATCCCGAAGTTCAAGAACCTGAACATATTCATATTTACGTAAAAGAACCAAATACTATTCCTTACTATATTGATAGTTATTTCTTTGAAAGTGACCCAAAATTAACGGCTGAAAAAAGAAAAACTCAAAAAAACAGAGGTGGTTCTGGAATTGTAAAACTTAAAAAAGAAAACGGAATTTGGACTGGTAATAGGAATTTGATTTTAGGATTGAATATACCAGATTATGAATAAAAACGTTACACAATACCGTGTATAATTAATTGCTGCGCTTGTTGGTTAAGTGGCCAATCTAGATAATATTCGTATTTTTAATTCATCGGAAAATCATAACTGATTTTCCGCAACAAATCATACACAAACACGTTGGCGGTCATTTAAGAAACCATAGAATATGATAAAACTGCTTAGTAAAAACCTTAAATCTATGAGTTCATTTCGACTTATTTCAAATTTCATCATTTTATTAACTACAGCTCTATTGATTAATTCATGTTCAGAAAATCGAAAAAATGTAAATCAGGAGAATAAAATTGTTGAGAGAATCGCAACTGAGGTCGCAGTTTATAAATTCCATCATAAGTATGGAACTCAAAGAATGGGACAAGTAATAGAAGCTGCAGAAGAATTATTAGAAGTAATTCAAAATCCTGAAAAAAAATTAACCGAAGAACAAATAGAACTTGATATTCATAAATTAACTTGGTTGTGGCTAGCTGCAACACCAACAACAGAATATATCTCATTAACGAATTCTGGTGAAATTAGTAATGTGACATCTGAAAATCTCAGACGTAAGTTTAAAGAAATGAATTTAGATCAAGAAAAGTTGTTACAATTCGAAGAATTACAAATAAATTATGTGAATCAAGAGCTCAGACCATATCTCAATAAACGCATAGATAAAACTACATTAAAGACCAGACAAAACTTTGATGCATTGGAAACAACTAAAGTTTCTTCACCATTTAAAAATTCTACAAAGGAGCTTCTGCAAGATCGAGAATTTGCTAACCTTCTAGTAGATTTATTGTTTTTCACCAAAAGAATAATGCTTCCATATAATCGATTGAATAAAATAACGGCTGAGATGGAAAAGATAATAGCAAAGGACTATCCTGATGTCGAGCTTAAGGAATACAAACCATTTTAAAGAATTTATATAAAAAACGAACCGCCAACAACGTGTATAGTTCATTACTTAATGGTGTTTAAAGATTACCACGGAAATTCTGCCGAATTTCCTTCACGCAGTTTCTTTTTGCTA
>CAZHSA010000495.1:0-2550 GCA_964535135.1 uncultured Kordia sp. | reverse complement strand
TTTTTTGAAATAAGAACGCTTGATGGACGACTTATACAACACGATCTTACACAAACGAGCAACAATCAATACGAGCTCAATTTATGAAAAATTGCAGCAAGAATGTACCTTGTAAGTACGGTTACAAATTGGCGTAGGACAATTAGTAAAATTGTTAAAAGGTAACAGCTTTACTGTTAAAGTTTTGTTGAAGAAGTATAAACGTAATTTTTTTTTATTACTTTTAGAATATAAAACTGAACGCGTATACACGAAAACTACTCTTAAAAAATTTTAACCTTAATCCTCGTTAAATATGGCAAGAGCGATGTTTGATTACACCAAAACTGTGCTTAAAAAAGTAAGTTTTGATCCCTCATTATTTTGTAAAGAATTACAAAAAGCTTTGCAACGGTTGCTGCCTCACGAGATAGAAGAATTGAAAATATGGATCAATTCACTCGTCACAGCAAATCCACAATTAGATCAATGTTTAATCTATTTAAAACCATAAAAAAAGCCGCGATACGTCGCGGCTTTTTTAGTAATTCACTTTTTTTTATTGTTGTACAGGACTAATTATTTGCACGTTGTGAAATGCAATCGCGCCACGTACAATGCCCATAATAACACCTCGCAACGCTTCAATAATTTGCATCTTTAATTCACTTTTGTGAAATAGTAAACTTACTTCTCTCGCAGGTCTTGGTTCTGCAAAATGGCGTAAATATTTACGTTCCGATTCTTTAATATCTAAGGTATGTAAATAGGGAAGAAGCGTCATGCCCAAATCTTCATTCGATAATTTAATTAACGTTTCAAAGCTTCCACTTTCTAGCTGAAAATGATCGTCAACTGTGGCTCTTGGCACTTTACACAGGTTGATAACGCCGTCTCTGAAGCAATGTCCATCTTCCAAGAGTAAAATATCATCAATATCTAAATCTGAAGTTTCAAGCTCTTTCTTATGATACAAACGGTGATTTTCTGTCGTATATCCCACAAATGGCTCATAGTACAAAACACGTTCTTTAATTTGATCGTATCCTAAAGGCGTAGCTGCAATTGCGGCGTCTAAATGTCCTTCATTGAGTCGTTTAATAATGGCTTCTGTCGTTAATTCTTCAATTTTCAGATTAACTTTTGGATACTTTTTAATAAACGTTTTTAAAAACATCGGTAATAAGGTTGGCATAATTGTCGGAATAATTCCCAACTTAAATTCGCCACCAATAAATCCTTTCTGTTGATCTACAATGTCTTGCATTCTTCCAGATTCATTCACAATATTACGCGCTTGATCTACGATTTTTTTGCCAATTTCCGTGAGTTGAATCGGTTTTTTGCTTCGATCAAAAATCTGAATCTCTAATTCATCTTCCAATTTTTGAATTTGCATACTCAACGTTGGTTGGGTCACAAACGATTTTTGTGCAGCAAGTGTAAAATTTTGGTGTTCGGCCACAGCCAATACATATTGTAATTGCGTGATTGTCATTCATATAGTTTTGAGTGATAAAAATATAAAAACTATCAATAAAACTTATACTAAATCGCGTTAAATGTTAAATAAAAATTTTGGGAAGTTTATAGGTTTATGAGTTTATGCGTAGTTTTTGATAGGAAGCGTAAATGTCAAATCGAGCGCAGTCGAGATTTAATAGAAACGTTCATTCAGAATTATTTGTATTTACTATTAATGATTTTTATAACACAGAAAAAGCGACATAAAACACGCCGCTTTTCTATTAATATCTAATGTTGTTTGAAAGTATCTCAATACTAAACTCTCACTACTCACTACTAATTACAAGATGATTTTTAAGCTTAGATCTTCTTCACCAACAGAAAACTTTGCAGGATCAAATTGTGGAGGTCCGTAGCTCATAGGATTATTTGAAACGCCATAATCTTCTTTTGGCATGCCGCTGTCTTCAAAATCCATACGTCCGTTGCTATTTTCGTCATGTACACACGTTATTGCGTACGTTCCTTTTGGGACATTGGTAAACGTAACGGTTACTTTATTGCCTTCAATTTTGCTTGTTGCAGTTTGAACAGGTTTAGTTTTCATAAACGTTTTTTCTGTGTGCAGTGCGAAGAGTACTTCTCCTGTGTTGTTTTTTACTTTGTCAATGGAAACGGTAATGCTAACTCCTTCTTCCGAAGTGGTTTGAGCGGTTGCTGTAAAAAGTCCTGTAACGAAAACGGCGATTAAAAGTAAATTTTTCATAATTGTGATTATTTATTGATTAATGATTTGTTTGTAATTGTTTTTTGTTTGATGATTCAAAAGTGCGAAGAAAGTTGACTATAGCATAGAAAAAGATACCAAGTTGTCGTTTTTTTGGGATGAATTGTAAAAAAGGTATTAGTTGTTGGGTTTTAGGTCTTCAATCGGGAACCTTTTTAAAATTGTGCGCGTCTATATAAGTAGCGTGTAAAAACAGTTGTATAGAAGATCACGGTTTTTTAGGTATATAGTTTTTAGTTCATATTTCTATACAAATGTATGTATAACACGCTATCGTTAGTTATTACTATTGGCTATGTAAAATTCATGGTTTTACA
>CAZHSA010000494.1:0-2554 GCA_964535135.1 uncultured Kordia sp. | reverse complement strand
TAAAATTGAAAGCGCTGTAGATCCACAAAAGGCTTTTTATACGTATTGGACAGAAAAAGAAGCCGTGATAAAAGCACATGGACATGGTTTATCACTTCCGCTCAAATCCTTTGAAGTCTTGCATAAAAAAGCACAAATTGAAGATGAATTATTTTATGTGGAGGAAGTAGCAATAGATACAGGCTATATATGTCATTTTGCCATCAAAGGCACTGAATTTACAGATGAAATTCAAGTAAAAAAGATCAATTTTTTTTGAAATAAACTACGAGTGTTCACATAACTTCTTCATCAAACCTTTCACTACTGTTGTGGTTTGTTTATTACATTGTTGTTGTTTCAGGATAATCGAAGCTGCTTTTTGGACAGCGTCTTTTAGTTTGTAATGGTTTTTAGTATTTTTTTGAAACTTAATTTGGTAACAAAATGTATATTGTATGCAGCAATTAATTCGTAAAATTATTTAGTTAAAGTTCATCTCATGCAAAAAATCACATACGCAATTACTATTTTTATTGTATTCAGTTGTCATCTTCAGGCTCAAATCTTGAAAAATAAAAAAACACTTGAAGACTTTGGATTGAAAGGAAAAGTAATGAAAATTACATACGATGAATCAGATTCATATTCCACTGAAAGGTATAGCTATTTTTTTGCACGTGATGGTAAAATCACACTACAGGAGAACATGATTTCTTCTCATGAGTATGTGTATAATGAAGATCGTAAAATTCAAAAAATATATTTTAAAATTGGAGAAAAACTTAAAGACAGTACCGTTTTTCAGTACAATGCAAAAGGATGGTTGATATCAAGACATAAAGATGATTTATTCGTTACAAACACCTACGATGCAAACGGAAGAAAAGCTTCTATGCAGATTATCTATAATAAAAAAGATACAATCGTTAAAAAATTTGAATATGACAAATCTGACAGAATCATTAAAGAGATTGACTTATCTAAAAGAAAAGGAGGTTCCAACTTTTATTTTACTGTCACATATGATGATCGAAATAATATTACCTCTGCATCAGAATATGGTGAAATAAACCCCAACGCCTATAATGAACGAATTGATAGATTCTTCACTTACAATGCAAAAAATGATGAAATTAGCTTTAAGGAAATGACTAAAATATTTCAAGGCAAGAAATTATTCAATACTTCAGTGTATTCCTATACAGTGACGTATCAATATGATGCTAAAGGAAATTGGATAAAAAAGAAATACAAAAAAAACAATGGAAAAGTAGATACGGTACTACGAATCATTGAGTATTATTAATGTATGTAATTTGCATGGATGATACATTCATAACTAAACAATAGCTACTTTATTCTAAAAAAATCTTCCCAAAAAATGAACCTTTCCCAATTTTTCGCGTCCTTAGTGCATACGGAATGTTTTTTATGCATAAAAAAGACCACATATCGGATGGCGAATTAGTTTCTCAATACCTTGCGGGCAATCAAAAAGCATTGGCACTATTGGTGAAGCGATTTCACAAAACATTTTGTAATCACGCGTATTGGATTGTCAAAGATGCAGAAGTCGCCAAAGACATTGCGCAAGATAGTTGGAAACTCATCCTTGATAAAGTAGTCACCTTACAAAATCCTGCACGTTTCAAAAGTTGGGCGTTGCGAATGGTACATCGAAAATCTATTGATTATGTGCGTACCATCGCGAAGCAAAAACAACAACAAAACGATTACAACGTCACCAAATCCATTCGAGATATTCCGTTAGCAGATACATTACAGGTAAAGCAGCAACTTAAAGAAGCGATTGCTAAACTTTCGGTTCCGCAACAGCAAGTAGTACGTTTATTTTATGTACAAGAATTAAGTTTAAAAGAAATTTCAATACTGTTGAACGTTTCTGTGGGAACTGCCAAATCGCGTTTGTATCATGCGAGAGAACAATTAAAAAAACAATTAAAAAAATAGAAATCATGAGTACATTAGAAGACATCGACAACTTAATAAAAGAAACACTCACCGAAGAAGAAACTAAGTTTTACGACGAACTGGACGAACAAGGTTTGATAGGATCCATTAAAAGCATTTTTCAAGGGAAACTAGGTTGGTTAGCGTTCATTATGAACATTATCAACTTGGGTGTATTTGGATTTTTAATCTATTGTTTTACGCAGTTTTTCAACGTCACAGAAACCAACGAATTGATCAAATGGGGAATAGGCATTGGTATTTGTATCTCCTTTATGTGTATGATTAAACTCTATGGGTGGATGCAAATGGACAAACGTGCGATTTTGCGTGAAATGAAGCGTTTGGAATTGCAAGTTTCGTCTTTATCGTCTAAAATATCGGAATAATTCCAAAACTATCTATTCATACAAACGGGCAACAGTGGTTTTCTTTTCCGCAGTGTAGCAGGAACTTTTCGTTAAAATTTTTGAAGCCTTGGAGAAAATTTAGAAAAGTTATTGCGGTTTTAGTTTTCTTCTAAAAAGAAAAACTAAAAACACCTCTGGAAAAGCGCACTTTCTTTTGTTTCTTTTCTTTGGGCGAGCAAAGAAAACGAAAA
>CAZHSA010000493.1:0-2558 GCA_964535135.1 uncultured Kordia sp. | reverse complement strand
TACTGCAACTACCTTTAGTTTTGTAAGAATAAAGGGTGTTATCTAAAATCATATAGATTCCTTTTCAAATTCATTGATAAAATATATTTTATCAATGAATTAAAAGAGTAGAGTGAACTTTTGCAACTACTAGCGTTTTAGAGCATATTTCCGTATTAGACTCTACTCTTTCTGATAAGTTGTTAAGAACCAAATAGAATTTTAGAATGTCCTTATTAAAGGTGTTAGTTAAAGCAACTTATTTTTAATATTAACTGTTTAATAAATAATTAATGAAAGTAAAAGAAGTTATAGGAATTGATATTAGTAAATCTGTGATAGATGTCTGTATTCATACTATTCAAAATAATCGACAGTTTGAAAATACACCGAAAGGATTTAGAAAAATGATTGTCTGGACGTTTAAGAATATCACTTTTTCAAAGGAAGAAGTTCTATTTATTTTTGAACATACAGGCTTATATTCATATCAACTATCACAATTTCTAAATAATGAATCATTACTATTTTGTATGATTTCAGGTTTAGAAATAAAAAGGTCTTTAGGAATAGCAAGAGGAAAGAATGATATGATAGATGCCAGTCGAATTGCATTATATGGGTTTAGACTCCGAGAAGAATTGATACCTACCAAAACTCCTAAAATAAATATTTCAAAGCTTAAAAGTCTATTATCTCTAAGGGATAGATTAGTAAAACAGAGAGCTGGATTTAAAGCAACATTAAGAGAACAAAAAAGAGTTTATAAAGTAAAAGAATATGAAACGATTTTAGCTGTGCAAGAAAAAATGATTGAAGCATTAAGTGAACAAATAAAAACTATAATGAGAAACATTAAAAAAATAATCAGCAATGATCAAGTTATAAAAGAGCAGTACGAGTTAATAACAAGTATTCAAGGACTTGGTGCGATTTCTGCTATATCAATGATTGTATACACCGATTGTTTTGTAAAGTTTAAGACATGGCGACAGTTCGCTTCATATTGTGGAATAGCTCCATTTCCTCACCAATCAGGTTCTAGTATAAACAGACGAAATAGAGTTTCTAATTTAGCGAATAAGAAATTAAAAAGTATTCTAAACATGTGTGCCATTTGTGCATTACAAACTGATCCTGAAATAAAAGATTTCTTCAATTCACGTATTGAAAAAGGCAAGCATAAAATGAGTACAATTAATATAATTCGGAATAAATTAGTCGCTAGAGCTTTTGCTGTTGTTAGAAGAAAAACACCTTATGTGATAAAATATGAAATAGAAACTTTAAAATAGATCGAGATTATGATTATAATGTAAAAACCATGCTGTAATTCAACACATTTAAACAAAAAATCCTAATCGTGTAAGCAGCCTATTTATTTTCCTAAACGCAAAACCCTAAGCTAAAAAAAGCAATTTTTTAACGCTCAAAACAGAATAAGAAAAGACTTTGCAATAACATTGCATTAATATTTATTTATCTTTAACCCAATGAAATTTATTGCTTTTATATTATCATTACTAATCCTTGCGTTTTCAATAACACCTTGTTCTGATGGAAATAATGCCGAAGACCAACAACAAGATGAAATAAGTGCAGATCATAATCATCAGAATGATAGTGATGATTCTTGCCCTATTACTTGCCATTGTGATTGTTGTGGAATAGCGATTACATATCAACCTATTCAAACATTTGAATTAGTTATAAAAAATCAAATTTCTACAGAAATATTATCTGTTTATGATTCAAAATACAGATTTAATTTTCACTATAATATCTGGCAACCACCTCGATTAATTAGCTGAAAAAACAGAACAATACCACTTTTTAGTTAATTAATATTTATATTTTTCAATGAACAAATACATATTGAGCATAATGCTCACAACTATAATGTGCTTATTTGTAAAAGCACAAACAACTGATATACAAATAAAAGTAGTTTCGGAAAAAGAAAATGAACCCTTATTTGGGGCAACAGTATATTTTGAGCAAATAAAAAAAGGGGCAGTAACCAATTTTGATGGAATTACAACTTTTACGGAAATTCCAGATGGAAACCAAAGTATAATAATTTCGTACATAGGTTTTAAAACCATTGAAACTACTATTGAAATAGGAGCAAATAAAGTCTTTACTTTCAAACTCGAATCTAGTGAAAATGAATTGGACGAAATCGTTATTCAATCCACGAGAAGCACCAGAACTGTAAAAAAAATACCTACAAGAATAGAATTCATTGGTGTAGAAGAATTAGGCGAAAAAGTCATCATGAACCCAACTAATATTTCAATGGTGCTTCGTGAAAGCACAGGAATTCAAATGCAACAAACTTCATTAAGTAGCGGGAGTACAAATATTAGAATTCAAGGACTTGATGGGCGATACACACAACTTTTAAGAGATGGTTTTCCACTTTATGGTGGCTTTTCTAGTGGTTTGAGTATATTACAAATTCCACCATTAGACTTACAACAATTTGAAATAATAAAAGGAAGTTCATCAACACTTTATGGCGGTGGAGCAATTGCAGGTTTAGTAAATATGGTTTCAAAAACACCTGACGAAGAACC
>CAZHSA010000492.1:0-2564 GCA_964535135.1 uncultured Kordia sp. | reverse complement strand
GCAATGTTTGCTCCAGCTCCAGCTGCCACACCATTGACAGCGCCAACAATTGGTTTTTCAATACTACGAATTCGTTGAATGATTGGATTGTAGTGTTCTTCTAATATTTTTTTGAATCCTGGATTGAGTTCTGGATGTGTGACTTCTTTTAAGTCTTGTCCCGCACAAAATGCTTTTCCTTCTCCTGTTAGGACAATCGCGCGTACTTCGTTATTTTGTTCGCATTGATCTAGTGTGTCTTGTAAACGTAATGCCATTTCGCGATTGAAACTGTTGAATACTTCAGGACGATTGAGCGTGACATACGCTACGTTGTTTTGAATAGTGAGTTTGATTGATTGGTTGCTCATATATGATGTAAAATATAAAATAATAAAGTCTAAATGTAAAAGTCTAGTTCATAATAAATTATCAGATTTACATTTACTATTTAAAATTTTGCGGTTTATTGTTTATTTAAGACATTTAAAGTAGTCGAAAGGCTCTAAACAGTCTTCGCATTTGAATAATGCCTTGCAAGCTGTGGAACCAAATTGACTGACTAGTTTTGTATTTGTGGAATTGCAGTTGGTACATTTTACGATGCGTTTGTCTCCGAGTAATGCATCTTTGTCTGCATCTGGATTTAGTGGTGGTGCAATTCCGTATTCGCGAAGTGCATTTCGTCCGCGTTCAGTAATCCAATCGGTTGTCCATGCTGGTACTAAGACTAATTTTACTTTAGATTCATACCCGTTTTCTTTTAACGCTTTTGCAATGTCATCACCAATAACATCCATTGCTGGGCAGCCGGAATAGGTTGGCGTGATGCTTACTTCCACAATTCCATTGACCACTATTGCCGAACGTACAACGCCCATATCCATGATAGAAAGTACCGGAATTTCAGGATCTGATACTTTTTCAAGGATTGGAATAAGATTTTCATCTATATGTTGATTGGTTGCGATCATGTTGAATTTGTTGATGCTTTTAGTTTTGGCAATGAGATTCCGCATCAAGTGCGGAATGACAAAAAGATACTTTTTGTCACCATTTCATGTTTGGATAGGCTCTTTGCATGTATTGCATGTCAGCAAGTAAATATCCCATATGTTCTGTATGGATTCCTGCTTTTCCTCCTTTTTGGAAGTATTTTGATTCCGGAATTGTAAGTGTTGCTTCTTCTAGCAACTCAGTTATATTTTTGTAGTATGTATCTTTTAGCGAAGATACATCAACTGCAATTCCTTCTTCTGCTAAGATTTTTGCCTCTTCTGTTACTTCAAACAATTCGTTGGTGTACGTCCAAAGTCCGTCAATGGCTGCTTGCATTTTTTCGTGACTTTCTTCCGTTCCATCACCTAAACGTTTAATCCAATCGCCTGTAAAACGCACATGATACGATACTTCTTTGATCGATTTCTTTGCGATAGCACTCAACGTCATATCTTGACTGAATTGCAGCTTTTGTAACAATAGCAAATGAAACACATCAAATAAATATTGTCTGGCAACTGTATATGCAAAGTCACGATTTGGTTGTTCTACCAACAGTACATTTTTGTATTGACGTTCGTAACGTAAGAAAGCAATACTGTCTTCTGTAGCATCATCGCCTTTGATATCTGCTGCATATTGAAAGTAACTACGTGTTTGTCCAAATAAGTCTAACGATATATTTGTACACGCAATATCTGTTTCCAAACTTGGGCCGTGACCGCATAATTCCCCCAATCGCTGACCCGCTATTAAGCAATTGTCAGCTAGTTCGAGTATGTAGTTGTATAGGTTTGTTTTTTTCATATTTATTTCCCATGAAAACGGGAATCTTTTTGTTGTTAAACTTCATAGCACACTTCGACTCCGCTCAGTCTACGAATTATAGATTCCTGCCTTCGCAGGAATGACAAAAAAATCAGATTTACATATGCTTTATCTCGTCTGGTAACGTATAAAAAGTTGGATGACGATATACTTTGTCTTGCGCAGGTTCAAATAGTTCACCGTTGTTTTCAGGATTTGAAGCCGTGATGTTTTTGGATTCTACTACCCAAATACTTACACCTTCGCTTCTGCGTGTGTATACATCTCTAGCGTTTTCTAATGCCATTTCTGCATCAGCTGCATGGAGACTTCCAAAGTGTCTGTGTTCCAATCCGTTTTTACTTCTGACGAATATTTCCCAAAGAGGCCATTTTTTTTCCATATGCATTGCCCACGAAAGTGGGTATCTATTTAGTTAGTACTTGTTCTATTTGTATTTTGGATTCCTGCATTCGCAGGAATGACAAAGCAACAATAATGAGGTTCCTGCATTCGTAGGAACAATAAATAGAGTTACACGGCTTTCGCTGTATTCTCTTTTTTACTTTGTTTTTTCTCCGCATATGCCATGGCTGCATCACGAACCCATGTTCCTTTTTCCCATGCGCCTACTCTAGCATTCATACGTTCTTTGTTGCACGGCCCGTGTCCTTTGACAACTTGCCAGAATTCATCCCAATCAATTTCGCCGAAGTCATAATGACCTGTTTCTTCATTCCATTTTAAGTCTGGATCTGGAACAGTGAGACCTAAGATAT
>CAZHSA010000491.1:0-2579 GCA_964535135.1 uncultured Kordia sp. | reverse complement strand
GCGCTTCCTTGAATTGGTGCATTCACCGCATTTCGTTCAGCGGCACCACGCACAATAGCGTTTCTCGAATTGATATCTTTTAAATAACGACGTCTTCCCAAAACGGTTTCCACATAGCCATTTTCGCGTGCAAACGCAACTTGATTCGCCATATATGCTTTTAGTTTTGGATAGGTTTCATAATACGTATCAATCAATTCTTTGGATTCACTTCGTGTCAAAGAGGTTTGATTGCTTAAGCCAAAAGCAGAAACTCCATAAATGATTCCGAAGTTTACGGTTTTTGCATTGCCACGTTGCTCACGAGTTACATCTTCCAAAGCAACATTAAAGACTCTCGAAGCGGTAGAGGCGTGAATATCTGCGCCATCTTTAAACGACTGAATCATGGTGTCTTCTTCACTTAACGCCGCAATGATACGTAATTCTATCTGAGAATAATCGGCAGCAAGCAACACGTAATTTTCATCTCTTGGTACAAACGCTTTTCGTACTTGGCGTCCGCGTTCGGTTCGGATTGGAATGTTTTGTAAATTCGGGTTGTTGGAACTCAATCTTCCCGTTGCCGCCACAGCTTGTGCGTATACAGTATGAATGCGATTTGTTTTCGGATTGATTTCATTCGGCAGCGAATCTACATACGTACTTTGCAGTTTTTTATACTGTCGCCATTCCAAAATATCCGCTACAATTTGATGGTCTTTTGCTAAGTAGGAAAGGACGTCTTCTGCGGTAGAATATTGTCCCGTTTTGGTCTTTTTCGGTTTGTCTACCAACTTCAACTTGTCAAACAAAATCGGTCCTAATTGCTTGGGCGAACCAATATTGAATTCTTCTCCTGCAAGTTCATAAATTCCTTTCTCTAAGCGATCAATATCTGTTGTCAATTCTTTCGATAATTCTCCTAAAAAGTGCGGATCTATATTGATTCCCTCAATTTCCATTGCCGATAAAACACTTACCAACGGCACTTCTACATCCGTGAATAGTTTTGTTAAGTGTCCGCTTTCCAATTCTTTGATAAAATGTTCCTTCAACTGATACGTAATATCTGCATCTTCCACTGCATATTCCGTTTGTTTATCCAATGGAACTTCCCGCATCGACAATTGATTTTTCCCTTTCTTGCCAATCAATTCCACAATAGAAACAGGTTGGTAATTCAAATATGTTTCTGCCAACACATCCATGTTATGACGCATGTCCGGATTGATCAAATAATGCGCAATCATTGTGTCAAAAATTGGCCCTTTTATAGGCATGTCGTAGTTTGACAAAACTTTGATGTCATATTTTAAATTCTGTCCCACTTTTTCAATCGTCATACTTTCGAAAAACGGACGGAATTCTTCTAATATTTCTTTAGTTTCAACTTGATCTTCTGGAAAAGCCACATAATAGCCTTTGCCTTTTTCCCATGAAAATGCTACGCCTACCAATTCTACTTCGAGCGCTTTTAAGCCTGTAGTTTCGGTATCAAAACACACGCTTTGCTGTTTTAATAATTTTTGAAGCAACATTTTTCGCGACAACGGCGTATTGGCTAACTGATAAAAGTGATCGGTTGTTTGTATGGTTTGATATCCTGAGACGGTTGTTTCTTCCGAAGCATTTCCTGTGCCTGGCATGGCAAATAAATCAAACTGTCCGTTTGGCGCCGATTTCTTGGTTGTTTTAGCAGTTGTTTTTGTGTTCGCTTCCGCAGAATTTTCTTTTGGTGATGCAAATGTTTTGATCAAATTATCGAGCAATCGACGGAATTCCAACTCATTGAAAATTTCTGTTACGGCTTCCAAATCTGGATCACACATTTCAAAATCTTCTTCATTAAACTCTACAGGAACATCAAGCATAATCGTTGCCAATTGCTTGGAAAGTAGTCCCAATTCGCCATTAGCTTCTACTTTCTCTTTCATTTTTCCTTTCAGTTCATGTGTATTGGCAAGCAAACCTTCCATACTTCCGTAGGCGGCTAAAAATTTCTTGGCAGTTTTTTCGCCGACACCTGGCAATCCTGGAATATTATCAACAGCATCGCCCATCATTCCTAAGAAATCAATGACTTGTTCCGGACGTTCTACACCAAATTTTTCTTGAACTTCTTTAATGCCCCAAGTTTCATAACCGCCACCAAATCGTGGACGATACATAAAAATATTTTCGGACACTAACTGCGCAAAATCCTTATCAGGCGTTACCATAAATGTTTTGTATCCTTGCTTTTCTGCCTTTTTAGAAAGCGTTCCAATAATGTCATCGGCTTCATATCCTGTTTTTACAATTACAGGAATCTTCATGGCTTTCAATATATTTTCTATGTACGGAACGGCAAGTGCAATAGGTTCTGGTGTTTCTTGTCTGTTCGCTTTATATTCTGGAAATACTTCCACACGATCCACGCTACCACCGCGATCAAAACAAACCGCTAAATGGTCTGGTCGTTCGCGTTTAATCACATCTAATAAAGAGTTTGTAAACCCAAGAATTGCTGAGGTATCAAAGCCTTTCGAGTTGATTCGAGGGTTTTTGATAAAAGCATAATATCCTCTAAAAATAAGCGCGTACTCATCGAGTAAAAA
>CAZHSA010000490.1:0-2582 GCA_964535135.1 uncultured Kordia sp. | reverse complement strand
ATTCAACCCTATTCACCAAAAGCAGGAACAGGATTAAGTTCACACGAATTAAATCAACCTGGAACATATCAAGATGTAACGGATACAACGGTCGTAGCACAATTTAAAGCCATCAAAGAAACCTTGCCAGAAGCTTTCCAAAGTATAGCGGGCAATGTACATTTCTTAGCATGGACAACAACTCCGTGGACATTACCATCAAACACGGCATTAACGGTTGGACCGAAAATTGACTATGTAGTGGTAAAAACATACAACCAATACACCTTTGAACCTATCAACGTAGTATTGGCTAAAAACTTGGTTGGAAAACAATTTGCAGGTAAAAAATTCGCGCAAGTAGAAACCTTAGCAGAAGTTTCATCCTATCAAAAAGAAGATAAAAAAATACCATATTTCATTACAAGTGAACACAAAGGGACTGATTTAGTAGGCATCAAATACGAGCAATTACTTACGTATGCGCTTCCGTATGAAAATGCCGAAAATGCATTCAGAGTCATTTCAGGTGATTTCGTAACCACAGAAGATGGAACAGGAATCGTACACACTGCGCCAACATTTGGTGCCGATGATGCAAAAGTTGCCAAAGAAGCTACGCCTGAAATTCCACCATTACTCGTAAAAGATGAAAATGACAATTTGGTGCCTTTAGTAGATTTGCAAGGTCGTTTCAGACCTGAACTAGGCGAATTTGGCGGAAAGTATGTAAAGAATGAATACTATGCCGATGGCGAAGCACCAGAAAAATCAATAGATGTCGAATTAGCCATCAAACTAAAAACAGAAAATAAAGCATTCAAAGTCGAAAAATATGTCCACAGTTATCCAAACTGCTGGCGTACCGACAAGCCAATCTTATACTATCCGTTAGACTCTTGGTTTATCAAAATCACAGATGTAAAAGATCGTATGTATGACTTAAACCAAACGATCAACTGGAAGCCGAAATCAACTGGTGAAGGACGTTTTGGAAACTGGATTGCAGGCGCAAATGATTGGAACTTATCCAGATCGCGTTATTGGGGAATTCCATTACCAATCTGGCGTACAGAAGACGGTAAAGAAGAACTAATCATAGGCTCTTTGGCAGAATTAAAAACAGAAATCCAAAAAGCAATTGATGCGGGCGTAGAAAGTAAAGATGTATATGCCGATTTTGAAGTTGGGAATATGTCTGAAGAAAACTATGGCAAAGTTGATTTACACAAACATATCGTAGATCAAATTACATTAGTATCTCCTTCTGGAAAACCGATGAAGCGCGAAAGTGACTTAATTGATGTATGGTTTGACTCTGGTTCTATGCCGTATGCACAATGGCACTATCCATTTGAAAACAAAGAACTCATTGACAATAACGAAAGCTATCCAGCAAACTTCATCGCCGAAGGTGTTGACCAGACGCGTGGTTGGTTTTATACGCTTCACGCGATTGGTACGATGGTATTTGATTCGGTTGCGTATAAAAATGTCGTTTCCAACGGATTGGTGTTAGACAAAAACGGTCAAAAAATGTCCAAACGTCTCGGAAACGCGGTAGATCCGTTTACAACGCTCGACAAATATGGTCCAGATGCTACACGTTGGTACATGATTTCCAATGCAAATCCTTGGGACAACTTAAAGTTTGATTTGGAAGGAATTGCAGAAGTTCGTCGTAAATTCTTTGGCACCTTATACAATACCTATTCATTTTTCTGTCTCTATGCGAATATTGACAACTTTACGTACAGTGAAGCGGATATTCCTTTAGCAGAACGCCCAGAAATTGATCGTTGGATTCTTTCTGAATTGCACTCACTCATCAAACATGTAGATGAAAGCTATGCGGATTACGAACCGACAAAAGCAGCAAGAGCCATCTCAGAATTTGTACAAGAAAACCTAAGTAACTGGTTTGTGCGATTAAGCAGAAGAAGATTCTGGAAAGGCGATTATCAGCACGACAAAATATCCGCATACCAAACGTTGTACACGTGTATGCTAACCGTTGCAAAACTTGGCGCGCCCATTGCACCTTTTTATATGGACAGACTTTACAAAGATTTAACCATAGCAACAGGAATAGAAAATGTTGAAAGTGTACATTTAGCTGAATTTCCAAAATTTGATGCATCGTTCATTGACAAGTCGCTAGAGCGTAAAATGGAAAACGCGCAAACAATATCTTCCTTAGTATTATCGTTAAGAGCTAAAGAAAAGATCAAAGTGCGTCAACCATTACAACGCATTATGATTCCTGTACTAGATGCGCAAACAAAAGCTGAAATTACAGCTGTTGCCGAATTAATAAAGTCAGAAGTAAACGTAAAAGAAGTAGAGCTCTTAGACGATGCTTCAGGAATATTAGTCAAGCAAATAAAGCCGAATTTTAAGGTGTTAGGACCAAAATTTGGAAGAGACATGAAAGCGGCTGCGGCTGCAATTATGCAGTTTGGACAAAAAGAAATTGCTGAAATTGAAAAAACAGGCAACATCTCTTTAGAAATTAACGGAAAAAGTAGTACATTAGATATTACAGAAGTGGAAATCACTTCTCAAGATATAGAAGGTTGGTTAGTAGCCAATTCGGGAGGAAT
>CAZHSA010000489.1:0-2589 GCA_964535135.1 uncultured Kordia sp. | reverse complement strand
CAAAGAACCACGTCAAATTGACGTGGTTTCTTGCTTAATGTGACCCCGAACCTTCAAAGTTCGAACTTTTTGGTGGAGGATTTGAGGGAGATTTATGAGTTTATGCAGGCTGAGTAACTTTATTTTTTTAATAACTCAGACAATATATTAATATTAGTAGGCAATCTACCTACATTTTGTAGTTTTAAAGCTGCTAGTTGCAAGGCAATACGAAGACAGTTTTCTATAGAACTTTCTTTTAAGTATGCAAATAAAAAACCAGACCAAAAAGCGTCACCTGCACCTGTAGCATCCATCACCTTATTGATTTTTATGGCTGGCATTAAAATCATTTTTTTTCCTTTTTGTGAAAGTTTTACACCGTTTTTCCCAAGCGTTAAACATACAATATCAACTCCTAAATCGTGAAAAAAATTAAATACTTCCTCATGAGAAGTTTCGTTTCCAAATAATCGTAAAATGTCATCCTCACTAATTTTCACCAAAGGATTATAGCTACAATATGTTGTTAAAATTTCTAGAGCGTTTTTTTTATCCTTCCAAATTTTTTCTGAATAATTAATATCTATACTCAGCTTACAACCCAAATTAAAAGCTTCTTTTGCTTTATTGACAATAGTAGTTTGCGCAGGTTTTTTGCTTAAAGCAAAACATGTAGTATGAAATATTTTTGCTTGTTGTAATACCGTAATTGGAACCTGATCTTCTGTGATTAAAAAATCAGCACTTCGGTATGGAATAAAATCAGGAGTTTCTTTAGATCGAGATACAAAAATTACGGAAGTAGGACTTTCGGTCGTTTCTTTAACGTATTCTAGTTGAATTTTCATTTCATGTAATCGTTCCAACACATAACTTCCTAATCCATCAGCACCAATAGTTGCTACCAACATAGAATTTAATCCCAAACGAGCAGTATTCATCGCAACATTGGTAGGCGATCCGCCTAAGTATCTGTGATAATCGCGCGTATTGTTTATCAAAACATCATCTTGATGGCCTATGAAATCAATCAATGCTTCACCGACACAAAGTATATCTATATCTTTTTTTGTGATCAAACTAATAATCTTTTTCCGTTAATATATTGTTCTAACAATAATTCGCCTGCAGCGCTCCAAGTACACTGTGGAACTCCAATAGCTTTTTGAGTTTTCGTATTGAAATTTTCGTAAAACCCATAATCTTCTTCTGCATTTAGTCTTTGAATTGCTTTTAATACTTGCCTTGGATTTTCAATAAAGTTTTGACCTACCAAACTCATTCCATAAAAACCATTGATCATTTGCCATGTGCCGCCATTGTGAAATTCGTATGGAAAATTTCTAAACTCATATTTACAATTATTGACGAGCAGTTTCCAATCGTCGTCATTTTCCATAATTGGTTTCCAGAATGCAGGAAGCAATTGCAATGGTAAACTTTCACGCAAAGTTTCTGTATACTGAGTCAATCGTTTTTGAAATGTTGAATCGCCTAATTTTAATAATTGCGCAATAGAATTCCCAAATGCGTCAAACATGGTTTGGTATCCTGACGGATTTACCGAAGCCATCCAATACGCGGCATCTTCTAATTTTTGATAGGCTTTGGGATGAAATGGTGTTTGATAGTTTATTTTTCTGTAGTTTCCTTCTAATTTCTCTGTGATGCGATCTATTTTGGATCGAATTTCTACGGATGGTCGCAATTGTTGAACACAACGCAACGCCCATAAACGCAATACTTGATCGTAAAAGGTATGTCCTTCAGTAATGTATTCATCTGCCCAATTTCCAGATCGTGGCACATATAGCAAATCGTTATTGTTAAATTCCCAAGCATCTAACAGTTTGAGTCCTTTTTGTATGTTTGGAAATACAGCGGCAAAAAAATCATTGTCATTTGTTATCCAAGTATAATTACAAACACCAATAACAAACCAAGAAATGGTATCTACTCTTCCTGCCAATCCACCAAAACTCAGTGCTACTTCATTATTTTCTTTAAAAAATACATTGGAAGGAATTTGACCTAATTCATGTTGGTGATTTGCCAGTGTCTGTAAAGTGTTTTTAAAGGTTTGAATCAGTTCTGAATCACCATCAAGCAATGCGGAAAGTCCACAAATAACGCCATCACGTGCCCAGATACGTTTGTAATTTGTGATATTTTCGGCACTAGCCAAAAATCCTTTTTCTGAACGTGCGTTGAAGAGTACTTTTTTTGCTTCTATGTAGGATGTACCCATCATTCTGTAACCACTTTAGAGGTTGGTTTATTTTTAATCAATAAGGTACATAAAACACTGATAATTAGTAAAACACCAGCAAAAGAAATGGCATTACGCGGATCATTTCCTAAAAAGTTTTCTAAAATATACCCAAATGATAAAGTTTGAAGCAACATTGGAATAACGATCATCATGTTAATGATTCCCATATACACGCCATAGCGTTCTTTTGGAATATCGTGAACCACCATCAAATATGGAATTCCCATAATACTTGCCCAACCAATTCCGAATCCTGTAATGGCAAAAAACAGTAAGTTTTTATCTTCAATATGTGGAAATGCTAAAAATCCGATGGCAGCCAATAATAAACAACT
>CAZHSA010000488.1:0-2633 GCA_964535135.1 uncultured Kordia sp. | reverse complement strand
TATGTGGTGATGTTGGTTTTGGAAAGACAGAAGTTGCCATTCGTGCTGCTTTTAAGGCAGTAGACAATGGAAAACAGGTTGCTATTTTGGTGCCAACGACCATTTTGGCGTTTCAGCATTTTAAAACTTTTAGCGAACGTTTAGTTGACATGCCAATTACTGTTGACTATTTAAACCGTTTCCGATCTACAAAACAGCGCAATGAAGTACTCAAAGGGCTTGAAAATGGCAATGTTGACATTGTGATTGGAACGCATCAATTGGTAAATAAAGCGGTAAAATTTAAAGATTTAGGCTTGCTCATTGTAGACGAAGAGCAAAAGTTTGGTGTTGCCGTAAAAGATAAACTAAAAACCATCAAAGAGAATGTAGATACACTGACATTGACCGCAACTCCGATTCCGCGAACTTTACAATTTAGCTTAATGGCAGCGCGCGATTTATCAGTGATCACTACGCCGCCGCCAAATAGATATCCAATTGAAACACACGTAATTCGTTTTCAAGAAGAAACCATTCGTGATGCGGTGAGTTACGAGATTCAGCGTGGTGGACAAGTATTTTTTATTCACAATCGTATTGAAAATATTAAGGAAGTTGCTGGCATGATTCAGCGTTTGGTGCCTGATGCCAAAATTGGAATTGGTCACGGACAAATGGACGGAAAGAAACTCGAAAAGCTCATGTTGGCTTTTATGAATGGTGAGTTTGATGTGTTGGTGTCTACCACGATTATTGAAAGTGGTTTGGATGTGCCAAATGCAAATACAATTTTTATCAATAATGCGAATAATTTTGGACTGAGCGATTTGCATCAGATGCGTGGTCGTGTGGGAAGAAGCAACAAGAAAGCTTTTTGTTATTTTATTACGCCGCCCGATTCGGTGATGACACAAGATGCGCGCAAACGTATTAATGCATTGGTACAATTTTCTACTTTGGGAAGCGGATTTAATATTGCGATGAAAGATTTGGAAATTCGTGGCGCTGGTGATTTACTCGGTGGCGAACAAAGCGGATTTATTAACGAAATTGGCTTTGATACGTATCAGAAAATCTTGAATGAAACCATTGAAGAACTCAAGGAAAACGAGTTTAAAGATTTGTATGAAACGCAAGAAAGCAACAAAACGAAAGTGTTTGTCAAAGAAACACAGATTGATACCGATTTTGAATTGTTGTTCCCAGACGCATATATAAATACCGTTTCGGAACGTTTGGTATTGTATAATAAATTGAGCGAACTGAAAACCGAAGAGGAATTGCACACCTATGAAACAGAACTGATTGACAGATTTGGTCCGTTGCCGTCGCCTGCAGTTGCGTTGTTAGATTCGGTTCGTATCAAATGGATTGCCACACAGTTTGGTTTGGAAAAAATCATTATGAAAAAAGGCAAAATGGTTGGGTATTTTATTGCTGATCAGCAATCGGAATTCTACCAAAGTCCTAATTTCTCCAAAATATTACAGTTTGTACAGCAACAACCAAAGCTTTGCAAGATGAAAGAAAAACAAACACGCAATGGTTTGCGTTTATTGCTTACTTTTGAACAAATTACCTCAACAAAAAAAGCGCTGCATGTGTTGGAAAAACTCATGTAACGGTTTTGGCTTAATTATTGAATTCATTCAAATGAATTCTTCAAGAAAACTGAAAAAAAGAATATTATGATTAAAAAAATACTTTGTATTCTCTTCTTGATTCCTTTGTGTATGCAAGCACAGAAAGTGATGTCGGGCACATTTTCGCCTGCGGAAGACTATAAATGGTTTATTATTTATAAGCTTGAAACTACACATCAAGAATATGTAGACAACGGAAAAGTTGTAGACGGAAACATGAACTATACATTTAACCCTTCTGCTGAAAAAGGTGTGTATCGTTTGGTATACGGATTGCCGCAAGAGGAGAAAAATTTCGATTTTATCTACAGCAGTACAGAAGATATTACGTTTACTTTTAAGGATGAAACGGTGAATTTTACCGCTTCCGCAGAAAACCAATCGTATACTTCTTATTTTTCAAATATGAACGAAGCTAAGAAATTGGTGAATTCATATTACATGAGTGGAAATACCGATGAGAAAGAATTTTTAGCCGTTTTTAATTCAATTGACAACCTACAAAAAGAGTTTGAAAAAGCTACGGAAGGGATGTTGGCTTATGAGTTTATAAAAGCGAGTCGCACGTATATGCCAACCAGCTATGAAACGCCTGAAACGATGGTAACTCATATGAAGAAGTATTATTTTGATGCTGTTGATTTTTCCAATCCGATTCTTCAAAACTCAGATTTTATTGCCGATAAGATGTCAAACTATGTGTTTACGGCGTTGCCATTAAAAGAGTTATCTGGACCAGAACTAATTACAGAATACAAAAAGAATATTGCAACGATTGTAGAGAAAATAAAGGTAGTTCCTGTAGAATTTCAAAAAACATTGCTTTCTGTATTGTGGGAACAAATGGTTTTGGTGGAAAATCAAGAAATTGCTATTCATGTAGGAGACGCATATCTTTTGCCGCTTGCCAAACAATTAAACGATACAACTTTGGTTGAAAAGTTAGTGATCTATAAGCGTTTAGCGTATGGACAAGTTGCACCTGAATTTTCGTGGGTTAAAGACAAC
>CAZHSA010000487.1:0-2641 GCA_964535135.1 uncultured Kordia sp. | reverse complement strand
AACGTATGTATATACGGAATTCCTGTTATCATACTAAATTTAGTAAATAACAGGAACTACTTTGAAAAACAACTTCCCGTTATTCTCTATAAATGTAAAACAAAGATTACGTATTTGCAATGTGGTTTCCCGTAAAACGAGGAAAACTTGTTTTTTACTTCCTCAACAACTTAAAAACCAACCAGAATTTTAAACCAAAAATAGACGTCCAAAAAACCTGCTGAGGTTTTGTGCAAAAGTAGCTGAGGAAATGAACAAAAACAGCGGAGGTTTTTTAGAAAAGGTACAATTGGTATAGGGTAAGATTTAAGTAACTTGTTATCAGTAACTTAAAAGCGTTTAGAAAAAGACTGTTTGTGAACTAGAAAAACACTGATACACTAAGGGTGAAATACCTCTTACAAGACTGTATGCAGAATTCTATTTTTGAGCCATCGCATTAGTATTTTTTGAGTAGCTGTTCTTTTTACTTTACTCTTTTTTCATTTAGAGGTGATTAAAGCGTGACTGCATTCTGATTTCTAGTGTGAATGGCGAAATCCGAAAAGCCAAGGAATAGAGTAGGAATTATTTTTTTTAAAATTAACAACATGGCAAAAAAACATAACTTAAGAGGAAAAGTTGGCTTTATTACTACAGATGAAAAAGGAAATACGTATTTTATGATATATGGACTTGATGAAGAAGGAAAAGTTGACAAGAACAAAGCATTTCCTTTCAAAGCAGAAGATCTTTCGAAGCCTATCATAGAAGAACTTAAAAGAGCGAATACTGGTTCTAAAGTAATAGATATTGTACATAATGGAAAGGGGCGTATTTCGAGTATTACGGTTTATTAAGCAAGTAATCACAATTTATTAATGTAAAACATTACATAGAATTCGATATCAAAAAAGCCATCTCATGAGATGGCTTTTTAACAAACAACTAAATTCTAAAACCTATCTAAGTATTTAGAATTACTTTTCTATATTTTCTGCTACTAGAAACAGTATTCGTTTTCAGTAGTTAATTTTTCTGCAATTTGGTTACGTAAAGCAACGACGTTTGGCATGTTTGCGTATTTTGTAAAACGCTTTAAGCCCATTAACATCATACGTTGCTCGTCACCTTCTGCAAACGAAACGATTCCTTCTTTTGCTTTACTTGTAATTTTTTCTACTGCGTTGAACAAGTTTAATTTTGTCATTGCAATTTGTAGTTCTTGAGAATCTTCTCCGAAACGTTTTGCGTTCTTTTCTGTACGTAAGATTGAAGATTCAATCATGTAAATTTCAATCAAAATGTCAGAAGCCGCCATTAATAATTGTTGGTGCTCTTCTAATTTTGGTCCAAATTTCTGTACAGCCGATCCAGCAACCATTAGGAATACTTTTTTCAACTTTCTTAGCAATTCTTTTTCTTCCGAGAATAACTCAGAGTAATCTGGAATGTCAAAGGATGGAATTCCCATCAATTCGTCCGCTACTTTCATTGCAGGACCCAATAAATCAACATGCCCTTTCATTGCTTTCTTTACCAACATTCCCACAGCTAACATACGGTTGATTTCGTTGGTTCCTTCATAGATACGAGAAATACGCGCATCTCTCCAAGCTGATTCCATTGGTGTATCTGCTGAAAAGCCCATTCCTCCAAAAATTTGGATTCCTTCGTCTGTTACAAATTGTGTGTCTTCTGAAATTTTTACTTTTAAGATAGAACACTCAATCGCGTATTCTTCAACACCTTTTAATTCCGCTTCTTGGTGCGTGTTACCTTCTGATTCACGAATCGCAATGCGGTCTTCAATATTTTTTGCCGCTCTGTACGATGCAGATTCTCCCACATACGTAGAAGTAGCCATTTCAGCTAATTTTGCTTTGATAGCACCAAACTTCGCAATTGGCGTTTTAAATTGAATACGATCGTTTGCATATTTTGTAGCTTCTGTGATCACACGGCGTTGCGCGTCTAAACACGCTGCTGCCAACTTGATACGACCTACGTTTAACGCATTCATTGCAATTTTGAAACCATTTCCTCGTTCAGAAAGCATGTTTTCTACAGGAACTTTTGTTTCGTTAAAGAATACTTGACGCGTAGAAGAGGAGTGAATTCCTAATTTGTGTTCTTCTTCTCCTAACGTAATTCCGTTTGGATTGTCTCTATCAAACTCAACAATAAAACCAGTGATATTTTTGTCATCTTCTATACGTGCAAACACGATGAATACTTCTGCAAAACCAGCATTGGAAATCCACATTTTCTGTCCAGAAATCAAATAATGCGTTCCATCTTCAGATAATACCGCTTTGGTTTTTCCAGAATTGGCATCCGATCCTGCGCCTGGTTCTGTTAAACAGTACGCACCAAATCTTTCTCCCATTGCCAATGCAGGTACATATTTTTGCTTTTGTGCTTCGGTTCCGTATAGTGTAATTGGCATCGTTCCAATTCCTGTATGCGCTCCAAAAGCGGTTGCAATAGAACCTGTTGCACCTGAAATATAGTCACAAACTAACATCGTAGAGACAAATCCCATGCCCATTCCGTCATATTTTTCAGGAACTGCAATTCCCAAAAATCCTAGTTCACCCGCTTTACGCATTACTTCTTCTGTTAATGCATAATCTTTCTTTTCAAAACGTTCTTTATGCGG
>CAZHSA010000486.1:0-2643 GCA_964535135.1 uncultured Kordia sp. | reverse complement strand
CTTTTGCAGCGGTTGTTTTAACGGTTTTCGTTGCTTTTACGGTAGTATTTCCGAAAACAGCAATACGTGTATCATTTTGTTCAAAATCGGGGAAATTTGCCAATAAAGACTTAATTCCTGATGGGCTAAAGAACACTAAAATGTCATAATACACATCACGCAAGTCAGACAAGTCGCTTACTACGGTTTTGTAAAAAATTCCGCGTTCCCAAGTAACATTCAAAGAATTCAATATTTCGGGAACTGTTGGTTTTAAAGCGTCTGATGATGGTAATAAAAACGATTCGTCTTTATACTTTTTAATCAGCGGAGACAATTCTTTAAACGTACGTTTTCCAACATAAATTTTACGTTTTCTGTACACTACATATTTCTGCAAATAATAAGCTACTGCTTCCGACTGGCAAAAATATTTCATCGTATCTGGCACTTTAAAGCGCATTTCCTCAGCTACTCTAAAAAAATGATCTACAGCATTTCTACTAGTTAAAATGATAGCTGAAAACTTTGTCAAATCTATCTTTTGATGGCGTACATCTCTTGCACTTACACCTTCAACGTGTATGAACGGCCTAAAATCAATTTTTACCTTTTGCTTGTCAATAAGCCTCGAGTAAGGTGAATTCTCAATTTTTGGTTCCGGTTGAGAAACTAAAATGGTTTTTACTTTCATAAACCTGTATTTTATATGTCGCGTTATTCAATTAATAATTTATAGATAACTAAATAAGGGGCAATTTCAAGTGCGCAAAGATACAAAATAAAATAAAACAACTTGTTGATAATCAATTTTTGATAATTCTTTAGTAGAAGAAATAATATGATAAGATTATAGGATATAAAGACACAAATTACTGAGAAAAACACAATCTTATGCTGATAATCAGAGTAAACAAGTACTAAGTTAATGGGAATCAACAACAAACCAAAAAGATTTCGAGCGTTGATTTTATGAAAGTTATACGCGTTAATATACGATTCAATATCTAGAATAACCGCCATGATTTTTTCCAAAATGTATCGGATCACAATAAAAAACACCATGAAAGAACTAATTTTTACAAACAAAAAAGGTGCATCTACCAAATAAGGTCGAAAAAAAGTAACTGTAATGTATCCAAAAATAGAAAAGGAAATAACTTGCACACAAAAAAGCAACGAAGTAAAACCGTTGATGATATTTTCCTGTTTTGCAACGGATTGACTTTGATATTTGTTTGAAAATAAAAACCCTAAAAAGAGTGTAAACTTCTTTCGAAATACCAAACGCGTCACCACAAGCAAACACAAGGTTGTTACAAACAACAGTGTAAGCCAATCTTTGGAAATGATGGTGCGTTCAATTGTAGTGATCATTTGGTAAAAGTAGAAAGTATGTTAAATAATACATAAAAATTTAGCACAAAATAGCATCACTCATTGCAAAACCCATAATTTGTTTACTTTTGTTTGCCGTAATTTTAGAAAATGTCCAACGCAGTTGTAGTCATACCAACGTATAACGAAATTGAAAATATTGAAGCCATCATTGATGCAGTTTTTGCACAAGAAAAGGCATTTGATGTTTTAATTGTGGACGACAATTCTCCAGACGGAACTCACAAAAAAGTAATAGAGCTTCAAGAAAAATATCCCACACAACTTTTTCTAGAAAAAAGAGCCGCTAAAACTGGCTTAGGAACTGCCTATATTCACGGTTTTCGTTGGGCATTGGCGCGCGAGTACGAATACATTTTTGAGATGGATGCTGATTTTTCACACAATCCTGAAGATTTAGTTCGTTTGTTAGCCGCTTGCCAAGAGGATGGTTTTGATGTGGCTATTGGTTCTCGTTATGTAAAAGGTGTAAATGTGGTCAATTGGCCAATGAATCGGGTATTGATGTCGTATTTTGCATCAAAATATGTGCGTTTCATCACAGGAATTCCTATTCATGATACTACGGCAGGATTTATCTGTTATCGTAGAAAAGTACTCGAAACTATTGGATTAGATAACATCAAATTCGTAGGATATGCTTTTCAGATCGAATTAAAGTTTAAAGCGTGGAAACTCGGGTTCAAAATCAAAGAAGTCTCCGTTATTTTTACCGACAGAACCAAAGGAAAATCTAAAATGGACAGTTCTATATTTTCGGAAGCTGTTTTCGGAATTATCAAAATGAAAATTAGAAGTATGTTTACCAAAACCAAACGTCATGCATAAAATACTACTCAAAAACGCACAAATAGTCAGTGAAATCGAAGTGAAAACGGCCGATATTTTGATTGAAGGCGAACGCATCGCAAAAATTGGAACGAATCTTTCTGACGAAAGTGCCGAAATTATTGACATTGCAGGGAAACATGTATTTCCAGGCGTGATTGATGATCAAGTACATTTTAGAGAACCTGGATTGACGCATAAAGCTAATATTGCTACAGAATCGCGTGCTGCCATTGCTGGCGGAATTACGTCTTTTGTAGAAATGCCTAATACGAATCCGCAAACGACGACGATTGAGAAGCTTCAAGAAAAATTGGACATTGCTAAAGAAACTTCGTTTGCTAATTATTCGTTTATGTTTGGTGGAACGAATGATAATTTAGACGAAATCCTAAAAGTTGATACCACGCAAGTGGCTGGATTGAAACTATTTTTAGG
>CAZHSA010000485.1:0-2655 GCA_964535135.1 uncultured Kordia sp. | reverse complement strand
TACAAGCCACAATGGGCTCGCTGACACGCGTGAACGTTCTCTATACAAATTTGTCAACCTATCTTTCTGAAACTAACTTACCTGTTTTTGGTGCATTTATGGATGGCGAAAATGTTTACAAAGCCAATTTGCCAACAAACGGAATTTTGGTCATGGGCAACGAAGCCAATGGCGTTTCTGCTGAAATTTCAAAATGTATCACCGAAAAAATTGCGATTCCGCGTTTTGGAGACATGCAACAAACAGAAAGTCTCAATGTGGCAATGGCAACGGGAATTTTGTTGAATGAGTTTAAGCGTGGAGGTTTTTAATTTACCAATTTGATAATTTGAAAATGTACCAATGTTTTATTTTTGATCGACAGCGCAGTAATCTATTTGTTTCATAGCAAAATTTTGCTTTGATAGCAGAAGATTGCCACGTCGTAAATTCCTCGCAAGGACGTTTCATGTTTTATCAAGAAAATCAAAAATCTACTGAAACGTAAAATTGATAAAAATTCCGCGGGTTTGCATTTTCTGAATATTGCTCGTCCATGGACTGTTGGGATCGCGGTCACGCACCAATTCGTCATTCAAGGCAAAGACACCACGTATAGAAGGTGTAAATTTGAAGTAGTACAAATAGAAATCCACACCAAAACCTAATTCGTAATAAAACGTTCGCTGCTTCATACGAAACTGATTGTTGAGGTTGTCATCCGGATTTTTCTCATTGCTCGATAAGTTGATCGACGTAGAAAATCCGCCCACAATAAACGGCTTAAAGTTATTAATACGCTTGGTTCCAATTTTTAGCAATAGCGGAATATGCACATAACTCGATTTTATTTCCCGCATTCTATCTACAGGATCAATCAAACCGTAACTTTCAGGATATTCAATATTACGTGTTGTAAAGAAAATTCCTGGTTCCAAACGCAAGTTCATATAATTGTTCAACTTTACGTCTCCCACCAATCCTACATTAAAACCTGCAGAAGGTTTCAACTGAATAGCATCCGAATTTTGGTTATACGTAAACTTAAAATCATAACTATTAAATCCTAAAAAATAACCCCAAGTAAGCGTGTTATTGTCTATTTGACCGTTTCCGCCACTTGCATCATTTCGAACCTTTTTCTTGCTAAATAATTGTGCTTGAGTAGACTGTATAGCAAAAATGCAACAGATGATGAGCAAAATCTTCTTCATAAAATCTATTTTGTTGCGGTGTAAATACTCGCTACACCAAACGTTTGTGGTTTATCTTTCACATCTATAAACCCAATTTTTCGTAAAATATTGTTGAATTTTTCTCCATAAGGAAAAGCCGCAGCCGATTCTGACAAATATCCATAAGCAGAATTGTCTTTAGAAAACAATCTCCCGATCAAAGGTAAAATATATTTTGTGTAGAATTTATAAAATTGTTTGAAAGGTGTTTTTGTCGGTACAGAAGTTTCTAACACTACAAAAATTCCTTTCGGTTTTAAGACTCTTAAAATTTCCTGTAAGCCTTGTTCCAAATTTTCAAAGTTTCGCACACCAAACGCTACGGTTATAGCATCAAATGAATTGTCTTCAAACGGTAACTTTTCGCCATCGCCCAAAACCATTTCAATTTTTTCGTTGAGTGCTTTCTTTTTAATTTTTTGTTTGCCAACTTCTAACATTCCTGGAGAAATATCCAAGCCTACAATACGATCTGCACTGGTTTCTGCCAAATTGATTGCCAAATCGGCTGTTCCTGTAGCAATATCCAAAATGGTTTTCGGATGTGTATCACCAACCATGCGTACCACTCTTTTTCGCCACTTAATATCAATTCCGAAAGAAATCACACGATTCAATCCGTCGTAATTCTTCGAAATGGTATCAAACATCTCCGTAACCTGTTCTTTCTTGCCACGATCGGACGTTTTGTACGGTGTTACATTCTTCGACATATAGGAAATTTTGGCAAATATAATTAATCCTATCATCAAACTTGTGTTGCGATGCTTATAATTTGTAGCAATTCAAACTTTTACTCGATAATCAAGATTTGAATGTCGCCGTTTTGCACACATAAACTGTTTGCGAATAGTTCTTGAACCTGTCTTAAGGGAATGAAAAACCTATGTCTTAGTATTCTACGGAACGTAAAATCTATACATCATACAGGCAAGTATTAGTGTAGGATTGCTTTTTTCTCTTATATTTGTATACTTTTTCAATAAGAATATTCGATGAAAATTATAATTGCGGGAGCTGGTGAAGTAGGATATCATTTGGCAAAACTACTTTCTTACGAATCTCAAGATATTACTTTGATAGATTGTAATAAAGAGAATTTAGAATATGCAGATGGACATTTAGACATTCGTGTAGTTCGTGGAGATGCCACATCTATTAGTGTATTGCGAGAAGCCAGAGTTTCTACAGCCGATTTGGTAATTACAGTCACATCTTCTGAAACAACCAACATTACCATCTGTGTACTTGCCAAGCAATTGGGTTGTAAACGAACGATTGCCCGAATTTCAAATACTGAATTCATCGACAATCAAGAAGAATTAAAATTTATCGACTTAGGAATCGACGAATTAATTTCTCCTGAAAAATTAGCCGCTGCCGAGATAAAATTACTGTTAGATCAATCTGCCTTTAACGATAGTTATGAGTTTGAAGATGG
>CAZHSA010000484.1:0-2664 GCA_964535135.1 uncultured Kordia sp. | reverse complement strand
GAAATTCCTTCAATAAATAGCGTTACGTTTTTGGTATACGTATCGTATATTTTAAACGTAGTGGCAGAATTTGTGTTGAGTTCTACCGTAGGCAACCAAGAAATTGCTCCATATTTTTTAAATACTGAGTTTAAATATGACGTGTAATTTGGCGCGTAATATTTTTTTCCTTGTGTAAATGATTCAGGAGCTGTAGCAGCTAGGTATTTAGCACTTATTCCTGTTTTTTTGAACAATGGCGTAATGCGCGAATATATTTTGATAACACCCAATCCGCCACCTCGTGCGCTTGGCACTCTCGCATACCTATCAACTACAATGCGTTCTATTTCTGCTAATGACATATTGTAAAGAATTCTCAAGTCGTTTAAACGTACGTCATTAAAAAATACAGTTGGCGTTCCACCGCGCGCAATTCTAGAAGCAATAAATACTTGTCCCATATCTTCAGAAGCATTGAAGCCATTAAAATTGAGGTATTGAACAAGGTTTAGATATTTTTGGTATTCTTCCATCGTAATTTCTTTAACAGACGGATTCATTAAGAAAATGTTGTTAAACTTTGGTTTTTCTTTTTCAGCATTTAACACAACAGCATCTAACTCTTCTGCAGCTTCATAGAAGAAATCTTTTGGAACGATAAAATCAGCCGTATCAGATTTGAGTTTTTTGGTGTTTTCTAAATATGCTTCCGAAATTTTATCTTCTTTATTGGTGATAAAAAATCGTAAATACATGCTTGGCTTTTTCAAAGATCCTTTTTGGGTGATATAGGAAAAGCGAACTTCTTCATCTTCTTCTAAAAAGAAATTAGTCAATTCAAATTTTTGTTCTTTATCTAAATCAATAAATTTAGCAGGATGATTTTTTGTAGCATATAAGAATACTTGTTTCACGCCAGTGGCAGGTCTGTTAACACGTCCCGAAATACCAATTCCGTTTTCAAAACGATGTATTGCTGTTGGTTTTTTTGCAAAAATATCATTCCAATCATAGCGACTCCAACCTTGTGTGAGCAACAAAATGTCCAACTCGTACTTTTTCTTTCGGTCCATGTTGTGAAAATAATACTGTGGATTTTCAATGAACCCTCTTAGATGTGGTTTTAGGTAAAAGTTTGAAATGATGTTGTGCTGCGGATTGTAAGCTTGCGTGGTTTCTGGCAATATAGAAATGCTCACATTTGCATTTTTTTGTAGATTGAATCCTTGTACGGAAAGTAAAATTGAATCTTTAATAGTGTTCAATTTAGAAACCTTCATGTTTGAGTTTTTGATGCTATAGTCATTGAAAAACAAGCGTTCTAAAATTGGTTGTTTTGCATCGTCAAATACGGTAATTGTGTTGACTCCTTTGAACAACCTTTCTTTTTCAATACTGACCGCTTTTTTGGTGTCACTAAATTGCAAGGCTGCCATTTTAAGTTTTCCATTTTGATGGATGAGTATTTTATAGGTTTTATTAGGATAATTCGCCAAGGTTTCTTCATTGGTGCTAAAATCAAGAATCACTTTGTCTTCTAACGAATTTTGCATCATGAGTGAAATACCTCGCGCTTTGATAGCCGGTAATTTTTGTGTAATCATTGTGCCATCTTCAAGTGTGATTTCGGCAGTATACAATTCTTCTTTTTTGGGTTGAAATATAAATTTTCCCATACCAACAGTATTGCTTTCAAAGGAAGCTACTTGCTTTTTCTCTTGATCGTATACAATGCCAGATACAGCTACGCCTTTTCCATTGTTATCAATGATTTTAAAACCTACATTGTTCATCGCTTCTGCGAGAATATGTCCGCCTTCAGGCAAGAATTGAAAATCGAATTTCACTTCTTCAGCAGCGTTGTTTTCTACTACTTCTTCATTGGTCTTGACTTCAATTTTTTGAATATAAGCGTTGTCTTCCTTGAAGTTTTTCATCCAATTGGTTTCCGCTTTTATATAATAAGTTCCTGCGGTAAAGGTAGAATCTATAGCAAAGTTTCCGTGAGTTACACCATTTTCAGCAGCAAATAAGTGTTTTTGCAATTGATTTCCTGCGGCGTCATAAATTCCAACATTAATATTGGTAGTTGCTTTTGAAGAAAGCTGATTTTTTTGATCGTACGCATAGCCTTTGAACCAAATTTCTTCTCCTTGAAAATAGGTGGTTTTGTTGAGATGGAGATACAAACCTTCTCTGGGAAGTTTGAAGTACGCGTAATATTCGTCTTCAATTTTTAGAGATTCTTGACTAAAGACACCGCAAGAAAAGCAGCAGACGATGAATAAAAAAATGTAGTTTTTTTTCATAGAAGCAATTTTTTCAAAAAACTACCACAAAAAGAGTACCAATTAACTGCGGTTTTAAGAAAAGTCGTTGAAAATGTGGTTTTTGTGTAGAAATAGCCTTTTCATTGAGATAAAACTTGTTTTTTTTTAAAATATCCGACTTTTACCCATAAAAAAAGCCTTTCAAATTCAGAGAATCGAAAGGCTTTTGTGTTTTTATCGTGTAATTGATTACATCATTCCTGGCATTCCGCCGCCCATTGGTGGCATTCCGCCTCCTGCTGGTGCTTCTTCTTTGATGTCAACCAATGCACATTCTGTAGTTAAAATCATTCCTGCTACAGAGGCTGCATTTTCCAACGCAATACGCGTTACTTTTTTCGGATCAATGATT
>CAZHSA010000483.1:0-2672 GCA_964535135.1 uncultured Kordia sp. | reverse complement strand
AAAATTAAGTTCGAAACAACTAATGAAGTGATGAATAATGCTGCAAGATACAGGTATATTCTAGCAGCAAGTTTTTTGTCGGCTACAGTCATGTGGTAAAGATACTAAAGTTTCTTTGAGTTCAGAATGCAGTATAAGAATGTTTGTGGTAAAGAATTCGTTTTGTTTCAAATTTATAAATCTGAAGAGGCTTTCCTTTTTTTAAGACAAGTTGAGCTGTACTTTGGTGCGTATTAATCAAAAAAACAGATCATTATGAAAAAACAGAAATTAGTAAAATTGTCATTAAACAAAAAGTCAATTTCAAACTTAAGAGAATCAGCAATTCTTGGAGGATCTTTCTCTGCAGGTTGCTCCGACGGATGTACACCTTTCCAAACAGCTTTAAATTGCACCAACACAAACTGTACAAGCGATTGCGGACATGGAAGTGGATATACAAATTGTCCATTTGACGATTATTAAACAAACTAGTTGAGATAGTTGCTTCTTTTCTATATGTATTTTTAACATTTTATTTAGACTCGTTATATATAAATAGCGACTCGTAATTTATAAATGGGATAGTGTAAGTGTTTTATTTACAGTGTTCTAAGGCGTAAATTTGTTTCATTATTAATTCAAAAAAAATTATTATGAAAAGAAAAAGTTTAAAAACGTTGAAATTGAACAAAAGCAAAGTATCTAACTTAGTTAATGGACAACTAAAAGGAGGAACAAGTGGAAGTACAGAACTTACAATTTTAGCATGTACTTTACGATGTGAAGGCGGAACAACAACAGGACCAAAACCTTCAGGAGATCCAGATTGTAAAAAGAAATAATCTTTACAAGATTATATTCATAGTCAAAATGAAGCCTTTCTGTATTTGCAGAAAGGCTTTTTTTATGTGTTGAAGTAAATTGTTGCGTTATTTAATCTCAATTTCATACGGCAATAACAACTGTGGTCCTTGCATTTGTGTCAGTTTTTTCATTTTTTGCAACAATTGATAATTTTTATCGCCTAATTCTTCTCGTAAAATTTCTTCTTTCGTCTGCACATATCCACCTGTAAACTGATTGATGATACTTTGCAAGTCTTTTTCGTATACGGGCAATTCCAAAATTTGATAGTTGGAAATATCAGCAGCGTCCGCAGCAGCTTGAAGCGCCATGTCCAATCCGCCAATTTCATCGACTAAGCCAATGTTTACGGCATCATTTCCTGTCCAAACGCGTCCTTGTGCAATACTGTCTACAGCAGCTTGTGTCATGCCACGTCCGTCTGCAACACGTTGTGTAAACAAATCGTAAATATCTTCAATGCCTTCTTTAATCAACGCGCGTTGTTCGTCGCTCATCGGTTCAAAAACACTATAATCAACGGAGTTTTTATTAGTGCCCACTTGTTCCGCATTGATACCTAATTCTTCTGCGAGTTTGTGCATGTTCGGAATGGTGCCAAACACACCAATACTTCCCGTAATGGTATTGGGTTCTGCAAAAATCTTGTCCGCATTACATGAAATATAATAACCACCAGAAGCTGCTAAATCGCCCATAGAAACAATGACAGGTTTTACGCTCTTTGTCAGTTCAATTTCTCTCCAAATCAATTCACTTGCTAATGCACTTCCTCCTGGAGAATTTACGCGTAATACAATGGCTTTTACATTTTTATCTTCACGTGCTTTCTGTAAGGCTTCATTCATCACACCTTGTCCAATAATGGTTTCGTCGCCATCTGTATACATAATTTGCCCTTGTGCATAAATCACGGCAATTGTATCGCTTGAAGCATCTGTAACTTTTCGTTTGCCAGTATAACGAGCGTATTCGTATATGTCCATTCGGTTTACCAAGGTATTTTTCCCCATAGCATGTTGAATTCCTGCTTCGTATTCATCTTCATACCCAACTTTATCTACCAATTTTGCATTTAAAGCACGCATGGCTGTTCTTCCTGCTAAATTATCCGCTAATACATTTAATTCTTCTGAAGAAATATTTCTGCTCGCGCTGATTTCTTTGCGCATTTCATCCCAAATAGATTGTAAAAACACGGTAATTTGTTCCCGATTGGCTTCACTCATTTCCTGACTGATATATCCTTCTACTGCACTTTTGTACTTTCCGTGGCGAATAACTTCCATTTTTACACCATATTTCTCTTGAAAATCTTTGTAATACATGCGTTCCATTGCCAAGCCTTTAAAATCGAGTGCTCCAACAGGATTTAGGTAAATTGTATCTGCCACAGAATTTAAGTAATAATCTTTTTGAGAATAATAATCTCCGTAGGAAACAATAAATTTCCCCGATTCTTTAAAAGAAAGCAACGCATCACGCAAGGCTTTGGTTTGTGCCATTCCTGCGCTGATTGTGTTGTTTTTGATAGAAATTCCTTTGATTTTCTTGTCGTCCGTAGCTTGATTGATCGCATCAATAATATTGAACAATCCATCATATTCAGGCTCATTTGGGTAAAAAGGCACTTTGCTGTAGTCAAATCGTCCGCCATAATCATCAATCGGTTGACTTAAGTCCAATTCTAATATGGTGTTTTTCTTTACTGTAATTAACTCATCTCCCGAACCTGCATTCATGAAGAAAAATAAAAACAAAAGTAAAAAGCATAAGGCAACAAAAATGGTCATTCCCACAATAGTGGAAAGAACGCGTTTAAAAAA
>CAZHSA010000482.1:0-2701 GCA_964535135.1 uncultured Kordia sp. | reverse complement strand
GTCATGCTCATCAACGAAGCAGCAGATGCATTATTCTTAAACATCGCTTCCGCAGAAGATATCGACAACGCCATGACCAAAGGTGTCAACTATCCAAAAGGATTACTCGCTTGGGCAGACGAAAAAGGAATCCATTGGTGTGTAGAAACCTTAGATAATTTATACGACGAATATCATGAAGATCGTTATCGTTGTTCGCCATTGCTTAGAAAAATGCTAAGAAGCGGAAAGACTTTCTTTTAATGGAAAAGTTTTTAGATATCAGGATTGAAGATAAGTTTAAGATTAGTGATAATATTAAAGAAAAATTCAAGGTTGAATTTCTACTTATCATAACTGGTATTATAGATGCTCAATATTATGGAAAATTAGAAAGTGGAAATTTTGTTGAACTCAAAATTGAAAGTGAAACTTTAATTAGAAAAATCGTAGGTGTCGATTACTTTACATTACCAATTCATGCAAATATTGGTGAAGTAAAAACCAGAAGTGTAGGTTTATTAATTGAATGTGAAAGTAAAGAAGAGTTAAATAAAATTTCAGGAATAAAACTAATACGACAAACAGCAATAATCTATAAAAAAACAAAATGAAATTTGGAGATCGCTAATTCAAAATCCAACATTTAGAATTCAAACATGCAAGGAGAAAAAATACCACATAAAATGCTAAGCCAAGATCCATTCAGTACATGGCTCGGAATTGAGATTCTAGAATGTGAAATAGGAAGGTGTAAAGTTGGACTAACTGTCAAGAAAGAGATGCTCAACAGCATGGGAAAAGCACATGGTGGCATCAGTTACTCACTGGCAGATACCGCTTTCGGTTTTGCTGCGAATACGCATGGAAAATATGCAGTTTCTATCGAAACATCGATCAATCATATTGAAGCTTTGGAAGAAGGGGATTTCATCGTTGCTGAATCTGTCATAGAAAAAGTGAAAAACAAACTCGGTTTCAACATCATTGAAGTCAAACGTGGCGAAGAACTCATTGCTTTATTCAAAGGCGTTGTGTACCGAACGCAAAAAGATTGGGAGTAAATTCTAAATGTAACATTTAAAATAAAAAATGTAAAAGTGGAAAAAAAGAAACAATATGACTTACAAAAACGGTTGGTGAAATTTTCAGCAAATGTTATCGTCAATTCTTCTGCTTTAAAAAAAGAATATGCATCTGAGCATTTAATAAAACAATTGATTCGTTCGTCAACTTCCGCAGCATTAAACTATGGAGAAGCTCAATCGGCTGAGGCAAAGAGAGATTTCATTCATAAAATGAAAATATGTCTAAAAGAATTACGAGAATCTCAAGTGAATATGTAAATTATGGTAGAAGCAAACTTAGTAAATAACAAGATTCAGTTTGAAAAAAATCAAAAAGAGTGTAGCGAATTAGTAGCTATCTTTACAACAAGTATAAAAACATCAAACAAAAACTAATATATAAATAAGAAAACACTAAATAGGGTTTAATAATCCAAACGACACTTTGACATTTTATATTTAGAGTTTTACATTTTACATTAAACAAGAAACAAACAGCAAAAGTTTTAAATAAAAGCAATACCAACCAATTTTATATTTAAAATTTAGCATTTAAAAATTAGCATTTCAAGCATGGAAGCATACATCATAGACGGAGTTAGAACTCCCATAGGAAAATTCAAAGGATCATTGGCAACCACACGTGTCGATGATTTAGGCGCGTTGGTCATCAAAGCAGTAACCGATCGCAATCCAAACATTCCGAAAGATGCCTACGACGATGTCATTATCGGTTGCGCCAATCAAGCAGGAGAAGACAATCGGAATGTAGCACGCATGTCGTCGTTACTAGCAGGATTACCATACACAGTTCCTGGCGAAACGGTCAACAGATTGTGTAGTTCTGGATTATCCGCAATCATTCATGCGAATCGTGCCATCAAAGCAGGCGATGGCGATGTATTTATTGCTGGCGGAGTGGAAAATATGACGCGCGGACCCTACGCAATCGCAAAACCTTCAAGCGCTTTTGGGACCGATGCTAAAATGTATGATACGAGTTTCGGATGGCGATTCATCAATCCAAAAATGCACGCTGCGTATGGAACGGACGGAATGGGCGTAACGGCAGAAAATCTAGTAGAAAAATACAACATTTCTCGTGAAGATCAAGATGCATTTGCGTACAGAAGCCAAATGAAAGCAACTGCAGCACAAAATTCTGGACGCTTAGCCAAAGAAATTGTAGCAGTCGAAATTCCGCAACGCAAAAAAGATCCCATCATCTTCAATCAAGATGAATTCATAAAACCAACCACAACGCCAGAAATCTTAGCAAAACTAAGAGCAGCATTCAAAAAAGAAGGCGGAAGTGTAACCGCAGGAAATGCATCTGGACTCAATGACGGCGCAGCGGCAACAATCGTTGCTTCCGAAGCAGCAGTCAAAAAATACAATCTAACACCAATGGCGCGCATCGTAAGTTCGGCAGTTGTCGGTGTAGAACCGCGCATCATGGGAATTGGTCCTGTAAACGCGTCCAACAAAGCATTGGAAAAAGCAGGATTAACCATGGACGATATAGACGTTATCGAACTCAATGAAGCCTTTGCTGCACAAAGTTTAGCCTGCATTCGCGAATGGGGATTGGCGGATGATGATGCTAGAATCAATCCAAACGGCGGAGCAATCGCAATCGGTCATCCGCTCGGCGT
>CAZHSA010000481.1:0-2707 GCA_964535135.1 uncultured Kordia sp. | reverse complement strand
CTACACCCCGTTTCACAATTTTTGCGGAGAGACCGGGATTCGAACCCGGGCATCCCGAAGGATGACAGCTTAGCAGGCTGCTGCATTACCACTCTGCCACCTCTCCAATATTTCTTATGAATTAAGAACTTACACAATTGTGAAATTGCGGTTGCAAATGTAACTGTTCATTTTGTATGAAGCAACTATTTCTACACTTTTTTAGTCTTTTTTGACTATTTTTTTTACAATAATTTAATTTTCAATTGACTAGTGATTATTCTGGATATTCAATTCGTAAATGATAGATGTTGTTGAGCTTCTTTTTCATTACTTTTTTGATGGTTACAATTTCTTTTAATGTAATATCAGCGTTCATAAATTGCTGCGCTTCCATTTGCTTGTCAATGATGCGTTCTACGAAGTCGTCAATTTTTTGTGAAGTCGGTTCTTTTAAACTCTTGGAAGCCGCTTCTACCGAATCTGCCATCATCAAAATTGCTGTCTCTTTGGAGAACGGAATCGGTCCAGGATATTGAAATTTCTCTATAGAAACGTCTTCGTCAATTTCTTTGGCTTTTTGATAGAAATAATACACCGTAGACGTTCCATGATGTGTGCGAATGAAATCTATGATTCTATCGGGCAATTTGTTGCTTTTCGCGATTTCTATTCCGTCTAGTACGTGATCAATAATGGTTTTAGCACTTTCGTCTGGAGCCAATTCGTCATGCGGATTTACCGAAGTTGCCTGATTTTCTATAAAAAACGTCGGATTGTTCATTTTTCCAATGTCATGATACAACGCTCCTACTCTGACCAACATCGTATTTGCGCCTATTTCACTTGCTGCCGCTTCCGCGAGATTAGCCACTTGTAACGAATGATGAAAAGTTCCAGGTGCTTCATTGGCAAGTCGCTTCAAAAGTTTAGAATTGGTGTCTGATAGCTCCAACAGAGACACATCTGACACAAGTCCAAAGATCTTTTCATAAATATAGATAAGCGGTTGCACAAACAAAGTTGCCAATCCGCAAAGTGCAAATTGCATAAAATATACCCAAATTACGTGTAAATCTCCCGATTCATTCATGCTGAAAACTTCTGAGAATTTGATACCGCCTTCGTGCGTGATGTAAAATGCAAAATAGGCTACGATGTAAATCAACGTAATCTGTCCGACAGAAATAAAGAGATTTGCCCGTTTATACAATTCAGAAACGGTTAAAATGGTTACAATTCCAGCAATGATTTGTAAAAAGATATATTCCGAGCTATTCGGCACAATAAAACCTAGTAATAACACCGTCAATACATGTGCAAACAAACCTAATCTTGCATCAAAGAATGCTTTTAGGATGAGCGGCAAAATACACAACGGTACAACGTATACGTATTTGGTGTTGTATTTTACAATCAATGTCGTCAACACAATCATAAACACTATGTTCATAAAAATGAAGGTGACTTTATTGTTGTTCTCATAAATTTCGGGACGGTATTTTCGGATGAATAACAACAACATCATCAACGCAAGTGCGACTAAAATAATATAGCCAAACACAATCCAATTGTAATTGGATTCGTTCCAAACCTGCGATTCGTATTCTTTTTTGAGCGAGTTTAATTGCTCTAGTTTCTGCCCTTCAACAACTTCTCCCTTCGCAATAATTCGAATGCCTTTTTGAACATTGCCACGCGTGGGCGAAATACCGCTCAACTCGGTTGCCAAGACCGAATTGGTATACTCTTGATTGAGTTTTACGTTGGGTTCTATAATTTCAAAGAAGAGATTGTACAGCAGCGTTTCATAGCTTTCCAGCGCAGCTCTTTCTACAAATTTTTTAATATTATCTTGAAGCGTATTAAGCTTTACGAAACTATTGTAACTCACAATGCCTTTTTCTACATTGTTTTCCATGAGCACAACTAGTTTGTCAAACTTAGACTCGTCAACTGTTTCAAGAACACCGTTTCTGTAAAAATTATCAAGCAACTGACCTGTTTTTCTTTTGAGACTGTCAAAAGCACCTTTATCTATCAGACTATCTAATAAAAATAGTTGATTGAATTGTTCGTCAAAGTTATTTTTCACTTTCGCAAAAACCGCACTATCATATTCATAATACGTTTTAGCATCATTGGTGAGTCGCACTTTCTCTGCTTCAAGCTCTTCTGGTGCTTTGATAATTGGAAAATCGAACGGCGCAATTAAAGTTTCATACTGCCAAGGTTTTCCTTTTTGAAACTCATACTGAAACTTTCCTCCTTTCGGGAAAAGATATACTACTAAAACCGTGGTTAAGATGTGTAAAAGTAGTTTATATAGAAACGATTGATTTTTATATAATTTAGTAATGAGCTGCTTCATTAAACGAATATAGGTAATATTTAAAAGTAATAAAATTTAGCGTGACACAATATTTTGAAGGAATATTTTCAGAAGCCTCGCACACAACTTGAACTTTAGGTGATTTTGCCGCTCTTAAACTTGTCACAAAATTCTTTGGCTTTTATTGCTTAATTGATAATTTATACGGAATTCTTCTAAAAAATAATTAAATTCGCAGCTATTAAACTATATGCAAAAATCATGAGTAAAAAAGTTGTTATTGTTGCAGCTGCAAGAACTCCAATCGGAAGTTTTTTAGGCGCTTTATCCACTATACCAGCTCCAAAGTTAGGAGCTACAGCCATTAAAGGTGCATTAGCACAAATAAATTTGGCT
>CAZHSA010000480.1:0-2711 GCA_964535135.1 uncultured Kordia sp. | reverse complement strand
TTGAACGCTTTTTCAATTAGTTGCCTAAAACTATCTTATTTTCCTTCAGCAGAAAGGTTTTTCATTTCTTTTTCGATCATATCGTAAAACTGGTCAATCTTAGGTAAAACCACAATACGCGTTCGTCTGTTTTTAGCTCTGTTTGTTGGCGTATCATTTTCCACCAATGGAACATAAAAACTTCTACCTGCTGCGATTAATTTTCCTGGATCTACACCTAAATCTTGTAATACACGAATAATAGACGTAGAGCGTTTCACACTCAAATCCCAATTATCAAGTAAAACTTCTCCTTTTTTATACGGAACATTGTCGGTGTGACCTTCAACCATACACTCAAAATCAGGTTTGCTGTTTACAACTTTCGCTACTTTAGCCAATACTTCTTTCGCTCTTGTAGTTACGTTATAGCTTCCGCTTTTAAACAATAACTTATCAGCAATAGAAATAAATACCACACCTTTTTCAACATTAATTTCAATATCTGGATCGTCAATTCCAACGGCTTTCTTCAAGCTAGAAACAATTGCCAACGTAACACTGTCTTTCTTGTTCAAGGCATCTTGCAAACGTGTTATTTTTAAATCTTTCTCTTTCATGCTTTCTAACGACTTCTCTAGGTTTTCAGCACCTTTTGTCGTTAAAACGGTCATGTCTTTCGTATTTTCAATCAATCCTTGATTCGCTTCTTTCAAGTCATTATTCGATTTTCGTAAATCAGAAACTTGTCCTTCCATGGCTTCCACTTTTGCAGTTGCAGAGGCTTTCTCTTCCAAACACGCATTCAATTTTACAGTAGCTGAGTTTAATAAATCTTTTGTCTCTTTGTAATTAGCTTCTAAGTCAGCAAAATCTTTTTTAGAAACACATGATGACAATACTATGGAAGCTGTAGCTGCCAATAAAAGAATCTTCTTCATAAGTCTGGGTTTTTATATATTTAAAACGGTTTTTCAAAAATTTAATCAAAAGTATTAAAAATGCGAGGTAATAGAAAAGTATTAACAAACTTTTAAAGGTATCATTTGTCGTTTTTTTAACATTCTAAAAAGAACTGTCTTTTATTGAAAATATTGTGTTGAATGTACTTTTTAAGTGTAAATTTTCTATGAATTTTTCATTGAAGAATCTACAAAAATAAACATTTAACAACTATTTTGAAACGACTGTTTTTCACCTTGATTGATCGCGCAAATTAGGTAATTTGAGTTGTGAACCTTCTTTTTCTTCTCAAAATACTAGTACCTTGAATGTATTAACTAATTGAAAATATCATGAAAAAAAGAAACTTAAAAAGTTTAGATCTTAACAAAAAGTCCATTTCAAAATTGCAACACAACGCCAATGAAATTAAAGGTGGATCTTGGGTAACACTTTGTGATTGTCCAGTATCAGTAGGGCCGCTTTTATGTGGTGCAACAAGTGTATTTGTGAGATGTGCTGCGGCTTGCCCAACAGTACCTGAGTAAAAAAGTATGAAGAAAACTTGAAAAGTAGTTGCGTACGTATGTATTGCAGCTACTTTTTTTATTTTTTATAAATCTGAAAACTTCTTTTTTCCTTTAATAAAATAAGAATACACAATAGATGCATGAGCAAAATACTGCTTTTGTTGACTGTTTCCACGTTTTTTAATCATTTTTGGCAAACGTGCGTAAAAATGAAAATGCGCTTTTAAGATGGCTATAAAGTGTTTGAATTTCAGTTTCGTCAAAAATTGAATTGCCGCAATTCCATCCAACACCAAGCGCGAAAATATGATGGGAATTAATTTTCCTTTCGGAAGATTTTTAGCCAGCATACACAACGAATTTCGAAAGTTCAAATAGGTTTTTTGCGGATTCGTACTATCCAACGTTGCGCCACCAACATGATATACCACACTTTCTGCCACATATTTGGTTGTATACCCTTTATTGAACGCGCGCCAACACAAATCAATTTCTTCTTGATGTGCAAAAAAGGTTTCGTCAAAACCGTTCAATTCTTCAAACACCGTTTTTCGGATGAATAAACACGCGCCCGAAGCCCAGAAAATTTCCTTAGTATCGTTGTATTGTCCTTTGTCTTCTTCTAAAGTGTGAAACATACGTCCGCGGCAAAAAGGATAGCCATATTTGTCAATATATCCGCCAGCGGCTCCAGCATATTCAAAATGTGTTTTTTGTTTAAAGTCTAAAATTTTAGGTTGAATGATCGCCGTTTCTGGGTTCGATTCAAATTCCGATAGAATAGGAGCGAGCCAGTTTTCCGTGACTTCAATATCGGAGTTTAACAAACAGAAAATATCTTCTGTAACTTCCGGAAGCGCGTCATTATAGCCTTTGGCGTACCCACCATTTTCAGCATTTTGAATGATTTTTACTTTGGGGAAATTGGCTTCAACATAGGCAATGGAATCATCTGCGGAAGCGTTATCCGCCACATACACCGTTGCGCCATTAGAAAACGTCACTACTTTGGATAAAAACTGCGCTAACAATTCTTTTCCATTCCAATTAAGTATGACGACGGCGATGTTCATTTTTTTGAATGCTAAATTTTAAATTATTTTTTTGTTTCCAAGTACTTCTCGATACTAAATTTCTACCGAAATTTCACTCGAAGTGACGTTTCTAATTATGAATTATAAATGCTAAATTTTTAATTTTAAATTGAATATATATTTTAAACTCACAACTCACAACTCACAACTCACAACTCACAACTGA
>CAZHSA010000479.1:0-2723 GCA_964535135.1 uncultured Kordia sp. | reverse complement strand
ATTTCGTCACAAACTGACTTAGTTTCTTTTGTATGTGTTCGTAAGCATTCATCATATAACTGATAAAAATAACATATTTAGTCAATTAATAGTATGCAGAACCTGTTAAACATTCTGTAAGATTTTTAAAAAACTTACTACTAAGCAATCATAAACACGCCAATCATGAAAAATTTATATATAATTATTACGCTTTTAAGCACTCAATTTTTATTAGCACAAAGTCCTTGGACGCAGGAAAAAGGAACATTTTATACACAACTTTCGTTCAGTACCATTTCAAATTATGACGAAGTTTTTGGTGATCCAGATTATCAAACTGAGCGCGAAATTACCGACAATACACTACAATTGTATGGAGAATACGGAATATCGAACAAGACAACTTTGCTTGTAAACCTTCCTATAAAATTAATAAAAACTGGCGATCTGCTTGTAGAAAGAGGTTTTACCGAAGCTGGTTCAGAAACAGCTTTTGGAAATGTTTCTATTGGTTTGAGACATCAATTTTATAATAAAAAATGGCTGATTTCTGGACAGTTAAATGTAGAAGCGAATACAGGAACTTTTACCGAAATTTCTGGAATTCGTACAGGATATGACGCTTGGACCTTTACGCCTACTGTAAATTTTGGCCGCAGTTTTGAGAAGTTTTATGTGCAAGCTTTTACAGGAATTGATTTGAGAACGAACGATTATAGCAATAATTTTAAAATTGGTGGCGAAGTTGGTACCAAAGTACATTCAAAAATTTGGCTGATCGGTTTTGTAGATATTGTCAGCTCTTTTAACGATGGCGACGTAAATTTATCGTTCCGTAATATAGGAACTGCTTTGTATATAAATAATCAAGAATATGGCGCATTTGGTGTAAAAGCTATTGGAGAAATTAATGATTCTTTAGGTGGAATTGTAAGTTTTGGCGGCGCATTTTCTGGAAATAATGTAGCAAAACAAGCTGCGTTGAGTATTGGGTTGTATAAGCGATTTTAATTTGAAGCGTCACTTCAAAAAAAAGTGCTATTTTTAAATGCTTTGAATTTAGCACTTGATTTATGAAGGATTTGAAATATTTAGCAGCTTTTTCTACACCGTTGGTTGCTGCAATTGCCTTATATGTAGGCGGATACTACACATTTTTAACACCAATGTATGCTTTTGGAATAATTCCGTTGATGGAATTAATTTTTTCGCAAAGTACCGAAAACTTATCCGAAGAAGAGGTTGAAGAAAAGTCCGTAAACCCCATTTTTGATTGGTTGTTGTACTTAAATATTCCTATCGTTTTTGGATTGCTCATCATCACGCTTTACAATGTGTCTACCGGAATGTATGAAACTTATGAAATTATCGGATTGATCTTCTCTACAGGAATTATTTTAGGTTCAAATGGCATCAATGTGGCACACGAACTCGGTCACCGACAAACACAGTATGAGCAAATTATGGCAAAAATTTTACTCTTGCCTTCTATGTATATGCACTTTTTTGTAGAACATAATTTTGGACATCATTTGCACGCCGCTACCAAAGAAGATCCAGCAACAGCTAGATACAATCAAGTTGTGTATTCTTTTTGGATTACCTCAACCGTTAGACAATATATCAACGCGTGGAAAATTCAGCACAACTTACAAAAGCGCGGAAACTTTTCATTCTTTTCGTTTAAAAATAATATGTTTTGGTTTACGCTGCTGCAGATAGGCTACTTGGCGAGTATCTTCTTTTTCTTAGGAAGTTTGGCGTTTATGTTTGCTGTGGCAAGCGCAGTCGTTAGTTTTTTACTGTTAGAAACCATCAATTACATAGAACATTACGGATTGCTGAGAAAAAAATTAGCTTCTGGACGTTATGAACGTGTGCGTGAAATTCACTCTTGGAATTCGAACCATGTTATTGGGCGTATTGTATTATACGAACTCACGCGACACAGCGATCATCATTACAAAGCTTCTAAAAAATATCAACTCTTAGACTGTCACGAGAAAAGTCCACAGATGCCTTTTGGCTATCCAACTTCTGTGGTCATGGCACTCATTCCGCCGTTGTGGTTCAAAGTAATGAACAAGCGTATTCCTTCGGAAATGGTTTCCCTTTCAAAATAAAAAGGGTGTTTTTCCTGTATGCCTTACGGTTTTTCCATACTGTTTTCTTAAGGTAAAACACGAGACAAATCTCGGTGCTTTGCTTCTACCCTATTGTTTCATTCCAATGCATCTTTGCAACGATCGATCACTGAAACAAAAAATAGAAACTTAAAGATTTTACAATATGAAAAACATAATTACTTTATGTTTACTCCTGTGTTATGGAGTAAGCTTTGGACAGTTCTGCGAAGATTTTAACGATGGGACACCAGATATTGCCAATTGGAATGGCGTAGCTGCTGGCGCAAATACAGCAGATCCTTTTGGACCAAGTGGAAATGCGGACGACTTCTTTTTACATTCATATGACGCATCTGGTTCATCATACATTTATAACGATGTAGATTATAGTGGCGATTGGCGCGAATACAATGGACAGTGTTTGTGCTGGGATTTTCAAGTAATAGAAGATGGTGGTTTGGGTGAACCTTTATCGCCAAGACTCATCATTTATACAGGATCACCAACGAGTCCGACAGCTACCGCAACTTTTGTTGCCAATGTTCAAACTGTTGAAGATGGTGGTTGGGTACATGTCTGTGCTCCAATTGATGTATGTGAAGGAACGGACTTACC